>JAFUBE010000004.1 GCA_017460365.1 Eggerthellaceae bacterium | reverse complement strand
GCGGAAGCCGTCCACGCCGCGGTCGAACCAGAACCGCAGGGTCTTGGCGAACTCGTCCTTGATCGCCTGGTTGCGCCAGTTCACGTCGGGCTGTTCCGGCGTGAACAGGTGCAGGTACCACTGGCCGTCGGCCACCCGCGTCCAGGCCGGGCCGCCGAAGGTGCTCTGCCAGTCGTTGGGCGGCAGCTCGCCGGCGGCGCCGCGGCCGTCGCGGCGCGGGCGGAAGGCGCTCTTCTGTGCGCCTGGCCGGGAAGCGGCGCGCTCGTCGCCTCGGCCGTCTCCCCGACGGCCTACCGCGTCACGGAACCGCGCCTCGTCGACGCCATAGCCGGCTACATCGAGGGCCTCCCCAACAGCGTCGAGGGCGCTTCGGAGGTCGACGCGCTGCTGAGCTCACTCGCTACCTCGAGGTAAACAGGCCGCCGAAGCCGAGCAATCCGCCGGGGAAACTTCTGTTGCGGAGCCGGGAAGCGAATCGTTTGAAGCGTCGACGCCCGAACGCCCCAAACCGCTCCTGACGACGGACGAGCTTATTGAACATTTGATCACGTTCGCCTTGTGCGGCGAGCCGGAAGCCGCCGAGCACCTGCAGAACAAGACCTATTACTTCAAGATTGCCGCCTACCGCACGCTGTTCCAGAAGCGCGTCGGGAGCGAGCGCGACGGCTAGTACGTCGGCCTCGACTTCGGGCACCTCGTCGGTGACGCAGGACGGGGATACTGCCATCATGGGCATACGAAAGCAAGTCGGATGATGACAGTATCCCCGTCCTGCGTCATCGCACTGCGTCATCGCACAACAAAAACCTGACAGAGTGGGACAAAATTGCTCCGAGCAAAAGTGTCCCACTTTCTGACGAAAACCTCACAAAGTGGGACGAATTTGCTCCGAGCAAAAGTGTCCCATTAGCGAGCGCGTGAAAAAACCCGCCACTGGGGCGGGTTTGGGTTTCTGGCTCCCCGGGTAGGATTCGAAACTGCGACCCTCCGGTTAACGGCTTTTGCTCTGCCTTGAGCTACCGAGGACAACGGGAAAGGCCGCCTGGTGGGCGGCCTTGGGAGTTCTGGCTCCCCGGGTAGGATTCGAACCTACAACCCTCCGGTTAACAGGGAGGGCGGACTGGCTTAAATCCCTCTCAGGGTTCTCAAAAACGCCTTCGACATGTGGATGACCTGTGGTTTTTCTGTTCTGCGTTGTAACCGTTGTTCTGTGCTCTCAACTTCGCGGACGAGGCCTTGTAGGTCATTTGTAGGTCGCTATGTTGGTCAAATGTAGGTCAACGCGGACCGACGGCAAACTGTGGAAAACACGAGCGAGGAGGCGACCATGAGGTACACGAGCAGGGGCCTGCGCAGGCGGCGGAACACCGACAAGTGGGAGGTCACCCTTACGCATCGCGACCCGGTCACGGGAGAGCAGGTCTCGACCTACCACACAGTGGAGGCAAAAACCGAGAAGCAGGCACAACGGAAGCGCGACGAGCTGATACTCGAGCTCGAACGAAAGGGAGGGGCTGCGGGCAGCAAGGCGACGATCGAGGAGTTCATGGCGGCGTTCCTCGACTACAAGGAGAAGGCAGCCACAGTCGAACTGTCGACGATCCGAGGGTACCGGCACGAGTCGAAGCTGATCTGCCGCTACATCGGCGACATGCGCCTCGGCGAGCTCGGGATAGCAGACGTGAACGGCTTCATGGCCAGGATGACGGCCGACGGCTACTCTCCGAAGTCCGTCGCGGGCCCCTTCCGGCTTCTCAAGCAGGCGCTCAAGTGGGCCGTGGCGCAGGACATGCTGACGAAGAACCCGTGCGACTTCTGCAAGCCGCCCAAGCGCGCCAAGGCGAAGATCAATGCGCTGAACCGCGAGGAGCGGACGCGCATGCTCGGCCTCGCGTGCCAGGCGCCGGGCCAACCGCTCGCCATGGCGATAGAGCTCGCGCTCACCACGGGCATGCGACGCGGCGAGATCTGCGCGCTGCGGTGGTCTGACCTCGGCGATGACGGCACCATAACCGTGGGCCACGCCTTCGGCCTCAAGGAGGGCGGCTACTACCTGGAAGAACCCAAAACAGGCAGCTCGGCAAGGAGTACGCAGCGTTCTGCAAGATGAACGGCTTCAACTGCACGTTCCACGACCTGAGCCGCGCGTTCGCCACCATGATGATCGCCGGCGACAACGCTCGCTTCGCTCGCTACGTGCGCACCGTGGCGAGCTACCTCGGCTATTCGTCGGTCTCCATGACGCTCAACACCTACGCGGACGTCGACCCCGACGCGAAGCTGCAGGCCGTCGGCAAGATAGAGGACTCCTTCGACATCGACATGGCCGGCATCTGCGACGGCAACCCGCTAAGCGCCCCCGCCCCGCAGCCGCAGGTCCCAGGCGTCACCTTCACTGTCGAGCAGTTGGAGACAATGCTCGCTCAAGCTAAGCGGCTCGAAGAAACCCGGTGATTCCGGTGCCGCCCACGACGACGTGTAGATGCAGTGCTCTGTGGAGATTCGGAATGAACTATATCGCGCAGCGCCAAGACAGGCAAAAACGCCAACCGTTTGCGAGCGGAAAGCACGATTTGGCAACATATCCGCAATACCGAACCGAAATAGCCTAAACTATGCATAGTTCAGGTATTAATAAGGAGGCTATGATGGCGGCGAGGAGCGCAGAGGTGAAATCGTACGTGCTGCCCGACGTGAAGTCGGGGGCGCAGGAGGTGTACGCGCGCTGGGGCATGAGCCTGAGCGATGCGGTGAACACGTTCCTGATCAAGTCCATCGAGGTGGGCGGCCTGCCGTTCGACATGCGACCGGAAGCGCGGCCGGCCTACGACGCGACGTCGGTGCTCCCGGTCGATCCCGCGTACGGGTCGAGCGTCCTGCCCGCCGACATGGACGACGAGGAAGGCGACCTCTATGGCAGCCTCGTCCGCTAGCGCGAAGCCGGCGCCCTGGGAGGTCTGGCTCGCCTACCTGCGGTTCGCCGACCATCCCGATGCTGGCAAGGTGCGGCCCGTCGTCATCATCGACGGCGCAGCGGCCGCAATCGTCGTGGCTAAGGTCACCACCGCCGACCCTCAGGAGCGCTACATGTACTGCGAGCTCGCCGACTGGGAGCGGGAGGGGCTGCTCAAGCCGTCGCGCGTCCAAGTCGCGCCGCTCTTCCAGCTCGCGCAGTCGGACCTCCTCAACGGGGAGCCGCTCGGCATGCTCACCGAACGCGATCGGAGGGCCCTGAGCCTGGCGCTGATGCCGGAGGAGGGCTTTCCAAGCATCAGCTGACGAAAAGTGCCGATTCGCTAACTTCGCTCCAGCGCCAGGACGGCTGCGGGTATGCCGAAGGTCTCCGACAGGCGCTCGTCCATGCCCGCTGCAGCCCGGAAGACCTGGGTCTTGCTTGCAAGCTCCACATCGAGGAAGCCCCGGTCGGCGAGCTCTTGGAAATCCCGCCGTGCAGTTGAGTAGGAAATGCCGTGGTTTGCCTGGTGGTAGGCGATAGTGAACGTGCGGTCGTCGCCCTTCGCAGCGCGCATGAGCACTCCGCGCTGGCGCTGGTTGAACATGCCCGACTCGAAAAGCGCATCCCTCACGGCGGCGTTGCGCCGCTCGAAGGAGTGGACGAAGGACAGCAGCCCCTGGGCCTCCACGAGTGCGATCTGCACGAGCACTGTATGCAGCATGGTCGTGTCGAAGAGCCGCATGTCGACCTCGCGACGCTGGCTCGCCTCGATCTGCGCGCGACCGTACGAAACGGCACCGGAAAGTTCGCCCCGCTCCCATTGCAGCCTGCGCATCGAAAGGGCGAGCATCCCGAGGGTCGGCGTGCCCATCTTGTTGGCTATCAGGTGGGCGATCAGGCGGCCTGAGAGCGTGGCGGCGCACACGCCGGGCAAGAACGACCTGATGTAGTCAGGGGTTATGAGCGCCCTCACGAAAGCAAAGTCCTCTCGCACACCGCTCGTGCCGTTGATGTAGTCGAAAAGCATGTGCTCGCGCTCGGGCCTGTTCGGGGCGAGCCCGGAAACAGCCTGGTGCGGCACGATCATACGGCCATCGGCACGTGAGCCCTGCTCCAGCTCTTCCGGGGAGACGCCCTCGGTCACGCGCTCGATGCATTCGCGCACAACGTCCGCAGTCACCTCGAGGTCCGGCTTCCAGGCGAGCTCGTCCTCCGCTCGGAGCATGTTCGCAACGAGGCGTTCTCCGACGCTCGCGGGTTCTCGCGAACCTGCATACAAATCCGCCACCGCATCGGGGTCGACGTCGAAACCGTCGAGGCGCGCGGCGCAAGCCGCGTCACGCAAGGCGCGATCGACGTTCCAGCGGTGCCAGCGGTACTCGGAGGGCGGCATGAGGCTGGCAACCTCGGCCGCCACCTGGTAGAGTCTCACGACCTGCTCGACGAGCTCCATCGAGTAGCGGTAGTAGACCGACATCGAACTCGATGGAACGGGGATGGCGACGCCGATGCCGCTGTTGATGGAGTGGACGAACTCCCAAGCCGCGTTAACCGACATGCCCCGTGGCATCTCCATGTCGAGCAGGTCGTCCCATCCGACGGTCGACACGGTTATCTTCCTCAGGAGCGCTTTCATGGGCTCGTCAAGCACCGTGAGCATACTTCCCTGGTCCATTCCGACCTCCTCCGGGCTGAATTTGGCAGCATGGTTACTCGATTATAGGCGCAATGGCGCAAAATGTCTCCACACTAATCGCTGATCCTTTTTTGACCTGCTAATACTTTCATATTTGAATGTTCATGCACGCATATGGCGCTTATCGTGCATCCTTCCCATGACTGCGTTATATGCCGAAGTTCAATTTGAATGTTCACAGATGAACATTCAAAGGCCGAAATCCCGCCGTCAGCGCGCCCGCAATCGCGCCTATTGGAAATTGAATCTTCATCTCAGCGTTCGTAATCTGAGATGCAGAGGGGGAGCCCGGCGGCGCGCACCGCGGCTCCGAGCCAAGGAAGACCCAACTACCAACCGAGAGAGGAAACACGAAATGGCCGAGGAGATAAAGCGTACCGCATGTTACATGTGCTGGCAGCAGTGCGAGGTTAAGTGCCGCTACAAGGATGGCGTGCTGAAGGAGATAGAGCCGTGCCCGGAGGGGTTCGTGGGCGGCGGGTTCACCTGCGAGCGCGTGAAGGCGGCCCCGGAGTTCCACTACTCCGACAAGCGCCTCAACTACCCGATGAAGCGCACCGGAGAGCGCGGCGAAGGCAAATGGGAGCGAATCAGCTGGGAACAGGCGCTCGACGAGATCGCCGACAAGCTCGTGAAGATCCGCGACGAGTTCGGCCCCGAGGCCATCACCAAGATCGCCGGCACCGCGCATGGCCCGGCGGACTGGGCGAGCTGGCGCTTCTTCAACATCTGGGGTTCTCCCAACAGCTTCAACCAGGGCAAGAACTGCGGACAGTCCAACAACTCGATGGAATGCGCCATGTACGGCTGGGACTCGCTGGGAGGCGGCCCGACCCCTGGCATTACCAAGAACGTCGTCGTGTGGGGCGCCAACCCTGCGCAGTCTTGGGCAACCAAGTGGCAGTACATCTTGGCGGCAAAAGACCAGGGTGCCAACCTCATCGTCATCGACCCGCGTCTGTCAGAGACGGCGTCTTACGCCGACCTACACATCAAGCTGGAACCGGGTACCGACGGCTGCCTTGGTTGGGGCCTTCTGCACATCATCATCAAGGAGGATCTTTACGACCACGAGTTCGTCGAGAACTGGTGCACGGGCTTCGACCGCATGGCGGAAAAGGCCAAGGAGTACACGCCCGACCTCGTGGCGGCCATCTGCAAGATTCCCGAGGCCCAGCTCGTGCAGCTGGCCCCCATGTCCGCTGTCGGCCCGACGACGCTGTGCTGGGGCCTGTCTAGCTGCCAGTCCGGCCCGGCCGGCCAGTCCGCGT
>JAFUBE010000057.1 GCA_017460365.1 Eggerthellaceae bacterium | reverse complement strand
CGCCTGCTGTACGCCGCGGCCATCTCGACGTACGCGCACCAGGGCAGCTCACAAGCAGGTGCCGTGACTGACGCCGTTGCGTTTGCCCTCGTGCAAGCGCTCATCGACTGGTTCGTCTACATCATCATCGTGACCACCGTCGTGTAAGACGCGCTTGAGAACAGTCCGGGTAAGCACGGCTCCGTAAACGAAACGAGCCAAATGGAGCGGTCCATTCGGCTCGTTTTGATATGCGACGTCGGGTCCGCGCGATACAGGTTGGCACTAGCTACAGGATGCGGGCGCGGAGGACGGATTCGCGGGCGTTCATCTTCTCGAAGGCATCGTCGCCGAGGTTGTCGTCGACGTCGATGATCGTGTAGGCGTAGTCGCCGCGGGCCTTGCTCAGGATGTTCGCGACGTTGTGGCCGTGGGCGGCGATCGCCTCGGTGATGGCGTTGATCACGCCCGGCTTGTTCTCGTGCGCGATCGTAACGCGCTGACCGTAGTCGCGACGCGGGCCGAGGTTCACAGCTGGGAAATTCACCGAGTTCGTGATATTGCCATTCTCGATGAAGTCGACGATCTCGCGCACGGCCATGACAGCGCAGTTCTCTTCGGCCTCTTCGGTCGAAGCGCCCAGGTGCGGCAGCACGATGGCGCACTCGGGGTCGACCTTCATGATGGCCGGCGTGGCGAAGTCGGTGATGTAGCGGCCGACCTTGCCGTCGGCGAGCGCAGCGACGAGCGCCTCTTCGTCGACGAGCGAGTCGCGCGAGAAGTTCAGCAGCACGGCACCTTCCCGCATCTTGGCGATCTGGTCAGCGCCGATCATGCCTTTGGTCTGCGGCATCGCAGGCACGTGGATGGTGAGATAGTCGCAGGTCGCGCACAACTCGTCGAGGTCGGTGACATGGTGGACGTCCTTCGAGAGGCGCCAGGCGGCGTCGACCGAGACGAAGGGATCGTAGCCGTAGACGTCCATCCCAAGGTCGATCGCGGCGTTGGCGACGAGCGCGCCGATGGCCCCAAGACCGATCACGCCGAGCTTCTTGCCCAGGATTTCGCAGCCGGCGAACGCTTTCTTGGCTTTCTCGGCAGCCTTGCCGATCTCGGGGTCGTTGGCGTTGTCGCGGCACCATTGTGCCCCGGCCACGATGCCGCGACTGCCGAGCAGCATGCCCGCGATGACGAGCTCCTTCACGGCGTTGGCGTTGGCGCCCGGCGTGTTGAAGACGACGATGCCCTCTTCGGCGCAGCGGTCGAGCGGGATGTTGTTCACGCCGGCGCCGGCGCGCGCGATGGCGAGCAGGCTGGGCGGGAACTCGGCGTCGTGTAGCTTGGCGCTGCGAACGAGCACGCCGTCGGCCTGGTCGAGCGCGTCGACGAGCTCGTAGCTGGCAGGCAGCTGGTCGGTGCCCTTGGCCGAGATGTTGTTGAGGCAGTGAATGCGCGGCATGATGGTCCTTTCGGTCGTTGTTTGCTGGAGGTATTGTAGCGCTTTGCGTGCCGCAGCGTGACACTTCCCGTGAGACGCGATCTGTCACTCCCGCGGGTGGCGTGTCGCGTGACAATTCCCGTCAGACACGATCTGTCAATTTCGCGGGGTGACGTCCGGGGCCGCGAATACCTCCGCGAAAATGACCGATCGTGTCTGACGGGAAATGTCACGCGGAGCGGCT
>JAFUBE010000514.1 GCA_017460365.1 Eggerthellaceae bacterium | reverse complement strand
GGCGTGACACTTCCCGTCAGACACGATCTGTCATTTTTCGGGTGGCGCATGCTGTGCCGCATGTCTTCCTCGAAAAATGACAGATCGTGTCTGACGGGAAGCGTCACGCGTTGGCAAGAAAAGGCGCGTTTAACTGGCTTTGCGACTTAAGCGGGCAACACGGGCGGTTTTGGGGTAAGGTGGAATCGGTCAAATTAAAGACGGAGAATCGGGGCCTGCGCATGGGTGCGAAACCTCGGCGCGGTGATGCGGCGCGAGAAATACCGGGCGACTACGGTCGTTCTGCCGTCACGCTCGCCGGGCAGTACCGCAAGTTCTTCGGGGCTTCGGTGGCCGCAACGCTCTTGCTGCAGGCGACCCTTGTCACCGACACAATTATCGTGGGCCAGCTGCTCGGGCCTGTTCCTATGTCGGGCGTGCGCGTGGCCTCGCCCATCGTGAACATCCTGAACGTTATCGCCATGCTTGTGGGCGTGGGCGGCGCTACGTTGGCGTCGATTGCGATGGGGAAGCGCGACCGAAAGTCCGCCGACAACGCGTTCTCGCTCAGCTTGACGCTCGGCATTGCCCTGGGGCTTCTGTTCGCGCTCGTAGTGGCGCCTTCCGCCGAGCTGGTTGCGCGGCTCATCTCGTCGGACGAGTCGACCGTCGCCTACACGACCACGTTCCTGCGAATCGTCGCGGCTGCTGCGCCGGCTTACATACTGGCGTCTGTCATGGCCGTGCTGCTGCGCGCCGACGGCTGCATCAAGCTGTCTTCGGTGGTCCTTGCGGCGGCGGGCGTTGCGAACGTCGCGTTCGACCTGCTGTTCATGGGCGTTCTCGGCATGGGCGTGGAAGGTTCCGCCTACGCAACCGACGCGGGCATGGTTTCGGCCGTCGTCCTGTCGCTGTTATACTTCCGCTGGTCAAAGCGCACGCTGCGCCTTTGCAATCCGCTCGGGCCTGCGTTGGGTGCGCGCGTGGTCGCCGTTTTCAAGAACGGTGCGTCGGGGGCGCTGCGCATGCTGTTCGCGTGCATCGCGCTTCTATTTTTGAACTTCGTGGTGGGCAGCGTGGTCGGCGTTGCGGGGATCGCGGTGCTCACCGTATGCGGCAACATCCAGCTGCTCGTGGTGGCGTTCTTCAGCGCGGGCGGCCAGGCGGCCATGCCGATGGAAGGCGTGCTGTACGGCGAGCGCGATTATTCGGGGTTGCGCCTGCTCATGCGCTATGTGTTCCGCGTGGTCGGCGTGTGCGTCGCCGTGCTCGTCATCGTGGTGTGCCTGTTTCCCGCGCAGATCACCGTGCTGTTCATACCAGGCGGCGTCGAGGGCATCGACGTTATGCTGCGGCTCTACGCGCTCGGCTTCATCCCCCTGGCGGCCAATTACATCATGAACTATTACTACAACACGGTGCAGCGCCGTTCGATCGCGCTTGCCCTTACGCTGGCCGAGAACCTCGTGTTCTACCTTCCGCTTATCTGGGTGTTGACCAACGCGTTCGGCTTGGTGGGGGCCGTCGGTGCGTTCACGGGCGCCGAGGTGCTCGCAACGGTGCTCATGGTGGTGATGGCGTCATACGCGCGGAGGAAAGGCGGTTTCGACAGCCTGCTGCTCTTGCCCGAGCTGCCGCGGGAGCTCGTATACGAAGCCACCGTGCCTGCGACCGGCGATGATGCGGCATATGTCGCGCGCCATGTGAAGGCAACCCTCGACGAGAACGGTGCTGCAGGCGTGTCGGCGCGTGCGGCGCTCGGCGTCGAGGAAATGATCGCGAACGCCTCCATCCTCGATGCGAATCGCGGTCGCGCCGTTTCGTTCGACGTGCGCGTGAGCACGCTGCCCGACTGCGTGCAGGTCGTGCTGCGCGACAACGGCGCCCCCTTCGATCCGACGCGCTACGAACCTGCCGAACGCGCGGAATTCGCAATCGATGGCATAGAAACTCTGAAAGCCGTTGCCTCCAACGTGGCCTACCGCTACGTCATCGGCATGAACCAAACGATTATCGAGGTGAAACCGTGATGAGCCATTTCTCGTCGGTCCGCAGAGAACGCTTGCGTGACGAGAAGTGTCACGCGCTACGACGAAAGGATGGAAGCGATGCATAACGAATACCTGGAACCGCTGTGGGAAGCGTTCGAGACGTATGCCGAGTACCCGGCGGTGGTCGACCGGGGCGCGGCGCGCGCGACGTCGTATCGCGAGTTCGGGCAGCTCGTCTGCCGGGTCGTCGCGTGGCTCGATGCGCGCGGCGTGCTCGATCATTCGTTCATCCCCATCATCCTGCCGTCGTCGGCCGAATACCTCGCCGCCGAAATCGGCGCGTGGATGGCCGGCCATACGGCAGTCCCCATGGGCCCGGCTTTCCCGCCCGAGCGCATCGCCTACATCTGCGAGCACTGCGAGGCGCCGCTCGTCATCGACGAAGAAGCCTGGGAGGAAATCGCCGCGACCGAGCCCGCGCAGTTCGCCGGCGGCGTGCCCGACTACCCGGAAGAAGAGCTGCCTGCGCTGCTGATCTACACGTCGGGCTCGACGGGCAACCCGAAGGGCATCCTGCATTCGTTCAAGGGGCTCGCAACCAAGCACACGGCCAAGGTGGGGCTCACGTACTCCCCCGACGAGGTGTGGGGCATGGGCGCGCCGCTGTATTTCGTCGCGTCGCTCACCTGCTTCAAGGTGCTCAAAGAAGGCGGCCAGCTGCACCTGTACGACCCCGACACCTACCGCGACATGCGCAAGCTGGAAGACTACATCGCAGAGCACGGCGTCACGTTCACGTTCCTGAGCCCCGCGATGCTTTCCAATTTCAACAACCGCTCCGACACGCTGAAGGTCGTGTTCACGGGAAGCGAGCGCCTGACGGGCCAATGCAGCCGCGACGGCTACAAACTGCTGAACTGCTACGGCATGTCTGAAACCGGGGGGACCGTGTGCGCCTTCGAGGTGAAGCGCCCCTACGACACCACGCCGGTCGGCAAGCCCGAAGAGGAATGGTGCCTGCTCGGCGACGACGGCAAGCCCGTCGCGCCCGGCGAGGAAGGCGAATTCTGCCTGCACGGCGTGTACTGCGACGACTACTACAAAGACCCCGAGCGCACCGCCGAGCTGTACCGCGACGGCTGGCTGCACACCGGCGACTTGCTGCGCGCGCTGCCCGACGGCAACCTCGTGTACGTGAACCGCAAGGACTGGATGGCCAAGATCAATGGCCAGCGCGTCGAACCCGGCGAGGTGGAAAACGCCATCCGAAAGCTCGACGGCGTGAACCAGGCGGTCGTGAAGGCCTTCGACAACGATACGGGCAGCCAGTACCTGTGCGCGTTTTTCACCGGCGACGCCGACGCCGACGGCCTGCGCGACGAGCTCGCGCGCACGCTGCCGCCCTACATGGTGCCGTCGTTCTTCGTCCCCGTGCGCGAGTTCGCGCTGCTGCCGAACGGCAAGGTGAACCGCAAGGCGCTCGCCGCTCCCGACGCGGCCAGCCTGCGCAACGACTACGTGGCGCCCGAAACGCCCGTGCAGGCGGCGCTCTGCGACGCGTATGCCGAGCTGTTCGGGCTCGAGCGCGCGGGCATCGACGACGACTTCTTCCTGCTCGGCGGCGATTCCATCCGGGTGATGAAGCTGCAGCAGATGTGCGAAGAGCTCCCGCTCACGACGAAGCTCATATCGCGCGAACGCACGCCCCGCAAGATCGCGGCGGCGGTCGAAGGCGGTTCCGCGCGCGCGCCCGAGGCCGCAGCCGACAGCGCCTCCACGCAGACCCCGGCGCCGACTCCGCTCACGCAGACGCAGCTGGGAATCTACGTGGAAAGCGTCTCGCGCGCAGGCGAAGCGGTCTACAACAATCCGGTGCTGCTGAAGCTCGATCCCGCGATCGACGCCGACCGCCTGGCGCGTGCCCTCGAAGCCGCGGTCGAAGCGCATTCGTTCGTGAAGCTGCACATCGAAGAGGACGCCGAGGGAACCCCGCTCATGGTGCCTGGCGACGCGCCGTACGCGCAGCGTGTCGAGCGCTTCGACGCAGAGGCCTTCGAAGCGCTGAAACCGAAGCTCATCGAGCCGTTCGACCTGCACGCGGGCCCGCTCTTCCGCATCCGCGTGCTGCAGACGCCCGACGATTTGTACCTCTTCACAGACTTCCACCACATCATCTACGACGGAACGTCGATGCGCATCTTGATGGCCGACGTCGATCGCGCGTACGCGGGCGAAGCGCTCGAACCCGAGCGCTACACGGGCTTCGACATCGCGCGCGAGGAAGCGGCTGCCCGCGCGACGAGCGCCTACGACGAGGCGAAGGCCTACTACGAGGAAACGTTCGACGGGCTCGACATCGACAGCACGCCGCTGCCCGACCGTGCCGAAAGCGAGATCGACTACGCGACCATCGAGGTGCCGATCGGCCTTAACGCCGACGAGCTCGCGCGGTTCTGCGCGCGCCACGGCATCACCGCCAACGTGTTCGCACTCGCTGCGTTCGGCAGGCTGCTCGGCGCGTACGCCGGCATGACCGAGGCGCTCTTCGCGACGATCTACAACGGCCGTGCGGACCTCGCGTGCGCGCGCACCGTGAGCATGATGGTGAAAACGCTGCCCGTGCACTGCACCTGGGACGCCAGCACAACCGTGGCCGATTTCCTGCAGGCGCTGAAATCGCAGGTCATGGCCTCGATGGCGAACGATCTGTACTCGTTTGCCGAAGTGGCGACGCTTGCGGACGTGTCGAGCGACGTGCTGTTCGCCTACCAGGGCGACTACCTGGCGCTCGGAACCGTGTGCGGTGGCCTCTACCAGCGCGTCGCGCTCGACAGCAACGCCACGGGAAGCGCGCTCGACTTCCAGCTGTTCACCGGCGCCGACGGGCTGTTCCTGCGCGTGGAATACCAGCGCAACCGCTATTCCGACGCGTACGTCGCCGACATGGCTGCGTCGTACGGTTGCATCGCGCGCGGCTTGCTTGCGAACGAGCGCGTCAGCGACATCGAACTCGTTAGCGACGCGCAGGCGGCGGCGCTCGACGCGTTCAACGACACGGAGGTTCCTTACGACCAATCGCAGACGGTCGTGTCGCTGTTCCGCTCGGCGGCGGCGGCGTACCCCGACAACCTGGCGGCGGTTTGCGAAGGCGAGCAGTTGACGTACCGCGAGCTCGACGAGCTGACCGAGCGGCTCGCGGCATACGTGGCCGGGCTCGGCTTGGGCGCCGGCGACGTCGTGTCGGTGCTCGTGCCGCGCGGCCTGTGGATGCCCGTCGCCTCGCTCGGCGCGCTCAAAGCCGGGTGCGCCTACCAGCCGCTCGACCCCACGTACCCGCCCGAGCGCTTGAACTTCATGGTGGGCGATGCAAGCGCGAAGCTGCTGGTCACGACCGAAGAGCTGCATCCGCTCATAACCGATTACGACGGCGAGGTACTCATCGTGAGCGATCCGCGCGCCCTGCGCGCGCTTGGCGATTGCGCGCCCGACGGC
>JAFUBE010000513.1 GCA_017460365.1 Eggerthellaceae bacterium | reverse complement strand
ATTCACGATAGTTACGTCGATATCTGCTGTTCTGCGTACTGGCGTCGCGTGACACGTCCCGTCAGACACGAACTGTCATTTTCGCGGGAAGACTCGCCGTACAGGAAGTCTTCCCGCGAAAATGACAGATCGTGTCTGACGGGAAGTGTCACGCGACGCCAGTACGCAGAACAGCAGATATCGACGAAACTATCGTGAATCGCGGTTGGCTTCACTGGCCTCGTTTTCGGCAACAGTAACAACACTGCTGATTACGTTCAGCATGTTTTGGAGACCGCCGAAGAACAGCTCGAAGCACAGTGCCAGGGCGACTATGGTGTCAGAATTCAGGTACGTCAAGATCACGAGCATCCCGATGAGGATGGATCCCGGTTGGTTGGGAGCGCCGAACGACAAGAACATCACGATAAGGGCTATGACCGCAATGTTGAACCACGACACCTCGCAATTGGCGAGGAAGATGTAAATCGTGGCGAGCAGCATGAGGATGTAGCAGTTGCCATCGAGGCTGGTCTGCGACAATATCGGGAGTTCCTTTTCGAGCCGATCCCGAGATATGCCGAAGTTCTTTTCGCAGTAGCGCGTGTTGAAAGGCACGGCGTCGATAACGGAACCTATCGCGAAATTCTCCTTCAGGAGCGGCAAGAGCTTTCTCACGAATTCGCGCATGTGTATGCCTCGCGCTTTCAAGCCAAGGCCGTACACGACGAGCAGAGGCAGCGTGCATGCAAACACAAGGGCGGCGACGAAGAATATTTCCGCGAACTGTTCGCTGCCGCCTTCCAGCAGCAGGATTTGCAGGAAAAGCAAGAAGCACGCGATGGGGAAGACGGTCATCACTATCTGGAGTATGCCCGAGAACAGATCGTAGCAAGCATCGATTGCGCGTTTAATCAGGTTGAAGTTCTTGCCAATAGACCTGAGCGCACCAGCGATCAGCAGGGCTACGACGATCATGGGAACGGGGGATATGGTCTCGAAGGGCTGAACGATGCTCGACGGTATTATGTGGTCGATCGCCGAGGCGAGCGTCCAGTTGGCAAACCCGATGTCGACGCGTTCCGCCACCCCGAATGCCGACAAGGCAGACTGCGCAAACGCGAAGCCCATGATGAGGGCGATTACGATCGTTCCCAAAGACGAAGCGACCGAGGCTACGAACAGCTTGCGTGTAGAGGAATGGGCGTCGGCTACTATGAAGGCGTCGGTCACGTTCTTGAGCAGCGAGAAAAGCGTCATCGGAGCGCCGATCATGAGCATGGCGTTGGTGAAGAGCTTCTGGAGGGGCGCGATCCATTCGTTCGCCACCATCTGCCGCTCCGCATCGTTGAGCGCGAACCCGAGCACGATGCTCACGATAACGGCTGCGACGATGGCAATAATGCTCGGCAGAATCGGGGCCCAAGCGCTTTTCTTCGCTGAAATGCGGATGATGTTGTAGCCGGCTTCATACGAGCTCGACATCTTGTCCGAAAGCGTCTCGATTGTTTCAACGTAGGAATCTGAAGACGCTTCACCTTCGGGTAACGAAAAGCGCTCGCCTGGAAACGCTATGTCGATATCGGTGTGCCCGAGATGGCCCACGCCCTTGATTGCGAGTTCGGTTTCCTCATTCCCGACTTGCAGGATGATCGTATGGAAGAGCGCCTCGAATAGCGACACCGTTTCAGAAGCATTGATGGCCTTAACGCGACGCGCGTCAAGAAACTCTTCGACGAAAGCCCGTGCTTGCGAGTACTCCTTCTCGACCGCGTGAATTTTGATAACTCTCTCGTTAGCCATGAGACGTAATTTACCATATACGTGGATAACGTGCCGCGCTGGGGGTCAGACCCCAAATTGTTCAAGGGGGGGGGTGACAGATTGGAACCCCCTCCCTGTTGGGAGTTGTGAATAATAAGAATTTGTGAATAATAAATAACTCATCTTT
>JAFUBE010000512.1 GCA_017460365.1 Eggerthellaceae bacterium | reverse complement strand
TGGATGATCTCCTTGTCGCCGTCGGCATAGCACACCAAGACGCCGCCAGGGGCGTTCTCGCTGTCGACTAGCACCTGCTGTTCGTGACCGACCTTGCGCGAATCGTTCATCGCCTTTCCCCCAGAGTCGCGTTTTCACGGGCAAATTCAGTCAACGTATTTTACCCCATAACGTATCGGCATGGGCACGAGGGGAGCTTCCGGAAGCGCTTGTCGCGGGTATCTGGGTCACTGCCACTTCGCTCGGCATCATCGGTTGCCCGCATGAAACGCAAGGTATAATCGGGGTGTACGCCGAAACGGGAAGGACGCGCCATGGGAATCTACCTCAACCCTGGCAACGGGATGTTCCAGAAGTCCCTCGATTCCGAGATCTACGTCGACAAGAGCGGCATGATCGCACGCACGAACCACGTCCTGAACACGCTCGACCGCTACCTGTGCGTCAGCAGGCCGCGGCGGTTCGGGAAGACGATGGCGCTTGACATGCTGGCCGCCTACTACGGGCGCGGCTGCGATTCCCGCGGCCAGTTCGCCGGGCTCGCCATAGCGGACGATCCGGGTTTCGGGGAGCATTTGAACCGCTATGACGTCATTCGCATCGTCATGAACGACTTTTTGGCTCGGAGCGGCAACGATGTGGAGGCTCTCATCAGCAGCTTGGAGAGACGCGTACGGCGTGAGGTGATGGCAGCGTATCCCGATGTGTGTGCCTACGATGACGACATTCTCGCCGACACGCTCGCGCAAGCATATCTCGCGACGGGCATCCCGTTCGTCATCCTCGTCGACGAGTGGGATTGCGTGATGCGCGTGATGCAGGGCGACGAGCGCTCCCAGAGGCGCTACCTCGACTGGCTGCGCAACCTGCTGAAGGACCGCGAGTACGTGGCGCTCGCCTACGCTACGGGCATCTTGCCGGTGAAGAAGTATGGGGAGCACTCGGCGCTCAACATGTTCACCGAGGTGTCGATACTGAACGCTGCCCCGTTCTCGGAGTTCACCGGCTTCACCGACGGGGAGGTCTCGGGGCTCTGCGGCCGATACGGAACCGACATCGAGGAGATGCGCCGTTGGTACGACGGCTACGACGTCGACGGGATTGCGACCTACAACCCGAGGTCGGTCGTGCAGGCGCTCGTGAGGGGCGTGCTCGACAGCTACTGGACCCAGACGGAGACCTACGACGCGCTGCGCCGCTACATCGTCCTCGACATGGACGGGCTGCGGGGGAAGGTCGTGCGCCTGATCGGCGGCGAGGCGGTACCCGTTGACGTGGGCACCGCCCAGAACGACATGACCACCTTTAACAACGCCGACGACGTGCTCACGCTGCTCGTGCACCTGGGCTACCTCACCTACGACCGCTCGACGCGCACCGTGCGCGTGCCCAATTCCGAAGTGGCGGCGGAGTTCGTGGCGAGCATCAAGGACGATCCAGGCTGGGCTGCCGTGGCTGGTGCCATCGCGTCTTCCGACGCGCTCATGGCAGCCACGCTTTCAGGCCATGCGGATGCGGTAGCCGCAGGCATCGAGCGGGCCCATCAGGAAAACGCCAGCGTTCTGAGGTACAACGACGAGAACTCGCTGGCCTGTGCGGTGGCCCTTGCATATTACGCGGCTAGGCGCACCCATGCCATCGAGCGCGAGGCACCGGCGGGAAAGGGCTTCGCCGATTTGCTGTTCCGCCCGCGCCCTGGCGTCGATGCACCCGCGTTCGTCGTCGAGCTGAAGGCCGGCGGCACGCCCGATGAAGCATTGGCGCAGATTCGGGCGAGGGGATATGCCGAGGCGCTTTCCGCTTACCGGGAGGTTTTCCTCGTCGGCATCGCATACGATCCCGATAGCTCTGCGGAAGAATACAAGACCCATCTTTGCGCGATCGAGCGGTTGTAAGGAGCGCCTGTTGCCAAGCGCCATCGAAGAGCCGTCCAGCACGGGTGGATCTTTTCCGCGCGACGGCGCTTAGGGGATGACCTGGCAGGTCGCCCGAACCGGGAAAGCGGCTCATGCGGGACTTCTGATGCAGCTCCGGCGCCCGTAGGGCGCACATGGTCATAGCCGCGAAGCGGCGTCACTGCTTTGCAAAACCCGGAGCATCCGCCCGGCGTCCTCAACCGTGAGGCGGCCGATCTCGCCGTGGGCGAGGTACGCGCTCACGTTGGCGCGGTCGAGGCCGAGCTGCCGTGCAAGCTCGGTCGGGGAGGCGCCCGTGCGGAGCGCGGCCGCCTGGGTCTGCTCGAGAAGGCCCCTCTTCTCCGAGGCGATGCGCTCGGGCGCATGATACGCGCGTTCGAACTCCTCGAGGAAGGCGCGGTACCGTTCGGGAAGCGACTGCAGGGGAGTGCCGCGCAACGCGAGCCGCTCGATGCTGCGGTCCCCCAAATGACGTTCCACCTTCTCGTATTCGCGGCGCAGGTCGTCGTCGTAC
>JAFUBE010000511.1 GCA_017460365.1 Eggerthellaceae bacterium | reverse complement strand
TGCGCCACCCGAAAAATGACACTTCGTGTCTGACGGGACGTGTCACGCCCTCGCGAAAGTGACAGATCGTGTCTGACGGGAAGTGTCACAACACCTGTTCGTGGTAACCTTGGCTGTGCAACTACGACAGGAAGGGGCCCCATGGCTGACATCAAAGACATCAATCTGGCGGACGCAGGGCTGGCTCGCATCGAGTGGGCCGAGCGCGACATGCCGGTGCTGCGCCGCATCCGCGAGCGCTTCGAAGCCGAGAAGCCGCTGGAAGGCGTGCGCATCGGCGCGTGCATGCACGTGACCACCGAGACCGCGAACCTCATGCGCGCGCTCGTGGCGTCGGGCGCGAAGGTGACGCTGTGCGCGAGCAACCCGCTCTCCACCCAAGACGACACGGCCGCTTCGCTCGTGCGCGACTTCGGCGTGGACGTGTATGCCATCGCCGGAGAGGACGCCGACACGTACAACCGCCACATCGACGCAGTGGTCGCCACGAACCCCCAGATCATCATGGACGACGGCGCCGACCTCGACACTGCGTTGCACACCAAGCACACCGACAAGCTGGCAGGGGTCATCGGCGGCACCGAAGAGACCACGACCGGCGTCGTGCGCCTGGCCGCCATGGCTGCGGAAGGCGCGCTCGGGTACCCTGTGTTCAACATCAACGACGCGAACACCAAGCATTTCTTCGACAACCACTACGGCACGGGCCAATCGACCCTCGACGGTATCGTGCGCGCGACGAACCGCTTGCTCTGCGGTCGCACAATCGTGATTTCGGGTTACGGCCACTGCGGCAGCGGCCTTGCACTGCGCGCCAAGGGCATGGGCATGGACGTCATCGTTTGCGAAGTCGACCCGCTCAAGGCGCTCGAAGCGCACATGGAAGGCTACCGCGTGATGCCGGCCGCACAAGCCGCGCGCTTCGCCGACGTGTGGGTCACCGTAACCGGCGACTGCAAGGTCGTCGATGCGCCCGCGTTCGAGAACATGAAGGACGGCGCGATCCTGTGCAACTCGGGGCACTTCGACAGCGAGATCAACATCGAGTGGCTCGAGCAGCACTCCACGTCGAAAGTCGAGCTGAAGCCGCTCGTCGAAGAATACACGCTTGAAGACGGCCGCAAAATCGTGCTGCTCGCCCAGGGCCGCCTCGTGAACCTGTCGTGCGCCGAAGGCCACCCGGCTTCCGTGATGGACATGAGCTTCGCGAACCAGGCGCTCGCCGCCGAATACCTGTACGCGCACGCCTCCGAGCTCGAGAACAAGGTGTACGACGTGCCCGCCGAAATCGACGACGGCGTGGCCAGTGTGAAGCTGGAAACCCTCGGCGTGGAAATCGACGAGCTCACCGAAGAGCAGATCGCCTACATGAACAGCTGGAAGTTCTAAACGCTCAGCGAAACGGGTGCGCCGCCTCCCGCCTGTCCGAACCGTGGCGCCCCCGCGCGACTACCCCACTTACTGCCAGACCCAAACCGGGGCAGTTCCGCGGGAATGCGCCACTTTCTGCCAGACCCAAAGTGGGGCAATTTCCAGGGGAGGCGCTT
>JAFUBE010000510.1 GCA_017460365.1 Eggerthellaceae bacterium | reverse complement strand
GGCTTCGAGGGCGAGGGCCGCGCGTTCATGGACTTCGCCGACGCGCGCAACGCCTACGACGCGCGCGCAGACGTCGACCTGCAGGCCAAGATCGAGGTGCGCCTCACCGAGGACACGATGGTCGCGACGGCGTTCAACGAGATGACCGAGTACAAGGCCGGCCAGCGCCTGACCACCACGATCGGCCGCATCACGTTCAACGACGTGCTGCCCGACGATTACCCGTTCCTGAACTACGGCATGAACAAGTCCGAGATCAGCCGCCTGGTCGAGGACGTCACGAACCGCTACGCGATGAGCGAGGTTCCGCCCATCCTCGACGGCCTGAAGGCAGCGGGCTTCCACTACGCCACGCGCGCAGGCGTCACCGTGTCGGTTTACGACGCGTCGATCCCGCCCAACAAGGCCGAGATCCTCGCGGCAGCCGACGAGAAGGTCGCTGCGATCGACGAGGACTACGAGATGGGCCTCATGAGCCCCGACGAGCGTCATCGCCAGGTCGTCGACATCTGGAACGAGGCGAACGAAGAGGTCGGCGACGCGATGGCCGACAACTTCGACCACTTCAACCCGATTTACATGATGGCGTTCTCCGGCGCTCGCGGTAACATCAAGCAGATTCGTCAGCTCGCCGGCATGCGCGGCTTGATGTCCGACCCGAAGGGCGAGATCATCGACCGCCCGATCAAGGCGAACTTCCGCGAGGGCTTGTCGGTTCTGGAATACTTCATTTCCACGCACGGCGCCCGCAAGGGCCTGGCCGACACGGCCCTGCGCACGGCCGACTCGGGTTACCTGACCCGTCGTCTGGTCGACGTCGCGCAAGACGTCATCATCCGCGAGATCGACTGCGGCACGACCGACGGCGTGCCGTATGCGCTGCGCAACGATAAGGGCGACCTCGACGAGAACCTGATCGGGCGCTGCCTGCTCGAACCGGCTGTCGATGCCAACGGAGAAATCATCCTCGACAAGGAGGAGTACATCACCTCCATGGCAAAGCTGCGTGAACTCGATGCGGCTGGCATCGAGGAAGTGATCGTGCGTACGATCATGACCTGCCATGCACACGAGGGCGTCTGCCAGAAGTGCTATGGCTGGGATCTGGCAACGTCGCGCCCGGTCAACATCGGCACGGCGGTCGGCATTATCGCCGCCCAGTCGATCGGCGAGCCCGGCACTCAGCTGACGATGCGCACGTTCCACACCGGCGGCGTGGCCGGCGACGACATCACCCACGGCCTGCCGCGTGTTCAGGAGCTGTTCGAGGCACGCAAGCCTAAGGGCATGGCCGTTCTGGCCGAAATCGCGGGCACCCTGCAGATCTCCGGCGACAAGCAGCAGAAGATCCTCACCATTCACGACCAGGAGGGCAACATTCGCGAATATGCCGTGTCGGCGCGTGCGCAGATGCAGCCCGGCGTGGTCGACGGGTGCGAGGTGAAGGTCGGCCAACAGCTGACCAAGGGTTCCGTGAATCCGCACGACCTGCTGCGCCTGACCGACCCGAACACGACGCTGCGCTATATCGTTCAGCAGGTCCAAGGCGTGTATGTCAGCCAGGGCGTGGACATCAACGACAAGCACATCGAAGTCATCGCGCGCCAGATGCTGCGCAAGGTCACCGTGCTCGACGCGGGCGATTCCGATTACCTGCCGGGCCGCCAGGTGAACCGTTACGAGTTCCAAGATGCCGCCAACGAGCTCATCGCCGAAGGCAAGCAGCCGCCGGTGGGCCAGCCGCTGCTGCTCGGCATCACGAAGGCGTCGCTGGCCACCGATTCGTGGATGTCGGCCGCTTCGTTCCAGGAGACGACGAAGGTTCTCACCGACGCCGCGATCGAGGGCAAGACCGATAACCTGAACGGCCTGAAGGAGAACGTGATCATCGGCAAGCCGATTCCCGCGGGAACAGGCTTGAAGCGCTATCGCAACACGCGCCTCACGTACAAGGGCCAGCCCATCGAAGCCGCCGAAGGCGATGCGCTGCCGGATTACGCGCCCGAGGCGTTGCGCGATATCGAGGATTTGCTGCCCCAGCCGCAGGATTGGTCGCTCGACGGCGACGGCTACCTGAACATGACGGGCGGCGGGTACACCGGCTATTATAACGGGCTTGCGCTCGGCGCGCGTGCGAGCATGCTCTCCGACGAGGACGCCCGCCTGTATATCTACGACGACCTGGGCGTGTCGCAGCGCTGGGCGAACAAGTTCTCCGAGGCCGGCATCGAGACGGTTGCCGATTTGCTCGGTCATACCGAAGACGATCTGCTGCGCATCGAGGGTATCGGAGCGAAAGCCATCGAAGAGCTCAAGGCGGGCCTCGAAGAACGCAATCTGCTGAACGTGATCGAGGACGACCTCACGGCTTCGAGCGACGATATGTCGCAGTTGCTCGACATGGTGTTCAGCCCGGATGACAACATCCTGATCGGCGGAGACGAACCGCCCACCTTCAACACCGAAGGCGAGGACATGCTCGGCGAAGCGCTGCCTCCGCGCTCTTACCAGCGCAATCTCGAGGAACTCGACGCGCTTCTCGGTTCGATGGATTCCCTCGGATTCGGCCTCACGAGCGCCGAAGACGAGCGGGCTTCCGACGACGAGGAATAACGAGCCTTGAACGGGGCGGGGGTTTAGGCTCCCGCTCCTTTTTCCTCTTGAAAGGAAAGTCATGTCCGATAAAATCATCGTTCCCGCAGGTGAAACTGCGCCTGAGTCCCAAATCGGCGCGACGCTCGAGGCGCTGGCTAGCACGATAGCCGCGCGACGCGATGCGGGCGAGGAAAGCTACACGCACCGCCTTCTTGCGGGCGAAGCTGACGAACCCCTGAAAAAGGTAATGGAGGAAGCGGGCGAAGTTGCGCTCGCCGCCAAAGATCTCGAGCAGCTGCTCGGCGGAGTCGAGGCACATCGCAAGAATCCGCATGTGCCGGACAGCCGGGTCGAGAACATGGTGCGGCGTGCCGATGCTGCAGCCGATCACCTTCGCTACGAAGCTGCGGATGTCGTGTACCACTTGCTCGTGGTGCTCGAGCGCTATCATATCGACCTTGACGAACTTGCGGCCGAGTTGAATGCGCGCATGACCGACTCGGAGCGTCCTGAAGGTGCGGTGCGCATTGTCGACGAACATTTGAATCGAGGGAAATAACATGGGCAGATTATTTGGAACGGACGGAGTGCGCGGAATCGCGAACAAAGAGCTCACGTGTGAGATGGCCTTTCTCCTTGGCCAAGCTGCAGCGCGTTACCTCGGCCAGAGCATCGTGATCGGCAAGG
>JAFUBE010000509.1 GCA_017460365.1 Eggerthellaceae bacterium | reverse complement strand
CGTCGGCGCCGAGCAGGTAGCCGGTCTCGTCGATGATGCCCTGACGCACCATGCACGCCACCGCGTCGATGATGCCCGTGCCGCAAATGCCGATGGGCGCAACATCGCCCACGACGCCAATCTTCACGGCGCCGTCTTCGAACGAGACTTTCGAGATGGCGCCGGGCGACGCCGGCATGCCGAAGTGGATGTTGGCCCCTTCGAACACGGGTCCCGCCGCCGTGGCGCAGCACCAGATGCGCCCGTTCGCAGCCAGCGCCATCTCGCCGTTCGTTCCAAGGTCGAGGAACAGCCGCGTGCCGCCTTCGTCGAGCTCGCAGGCGAGCATGCCAGCCGTAATGTCGCCGCCCACGTAGCCGGCGATGCACCGCGCGAAATAGCACGGGCCCAGCCCTTCGATTTCATGCACGTCGCCGAACAACGACTGCGGGATGAACGGGTTGTAGCCGATGGTGTCGGGCGGCAGGCCCACGGCAATGTGCTGCATGACCGTGTTGCCGGCAATGGCGCATCGCACGACTTCGGCTTCCGGCACGTTCGCCGTCTCGCACAGCTTCGCCTTCATTTCGCGCATGGCATCTTGGATGACGCCGGTCATCAAATCGAGCTTGCCATCGATGCTCGCCGAAATGCGGCTGATGACATCGCTGCCGAACGCGATTTGAGGATTCGCGCGTCCAACCGTGGCCAACCTCTTGCCCGTTGCCAAATCGTGCAGATGGGCGACCACGGTGGTCGTGCCGATATCGACGGCCATGCCGTAACCAGTGGCGCCTTCGTCGGGCGGAAACGCCGCCGTCGTGCCGCTTTGCACGACGTCCATGGCGCCCGCATGCTCGACGACGACCTCCATGCCGTCGCTCACCGGCGTCGTGCACGCCAAGCGGTAGCTCAAGCCTTCCGCATCGCGCACGAGCACCTGGCACCGACGACACTTCCCCACGCCGCCGCAGGTCGCCTGTATGTCGATGCGCTGAGCCTGCAGCACATCGAGCACCGAGCACGGCTCGTCGACTTCGACTGTCAGCCGCTTGCCCGCATCGTTGATAAGCAATTGCATCGATGACACCGCCTCGAACGGGATCAGTGAGAAACAATACGTAAGGGAACCGTTCCCCCACTCATTTTCGCATGGCAACAATCATGACATATCTGGCCAGAAAAAAAGCGGCGAGCATGCTTGCCCGCCGCCAAAAAAGGAAATCTGTTCTCGATTAGTCGCGGTTCAGCGGACCAAACAGGTTCTCGCGGTACGCGTCGATGTACTCGAGGCAGAACTCGTCTTCGCCCAGCAACGCCTCGGTGGCATGCATCACGCCGTTCATGTCGCGCGACGTCGGGTCCATGATGGCGCCGTCCATGCCAGCGGCCATGACCAGCGTCATGAACGGAATGTTGATGTACTTGCGGCCCGGCAGACCGAACGAAACGTTGGAAAGGGCACCGGCGACGTGGATCGTCGGATACTCGGCCTTGATCTGCTTGACGAGGTCGCAGCACATCTCGAGGGTCTCGGGGTTGGCGCCGAGCGTTTCCACCAGCGGGTCGATGTACAGGCGGTCGGGAGAGATGCCGAACTCCTTGGCGCGGGCCATGATGTCATGGAACACCTTCATGCGGCCTTCGACGGTGGCCGGAATGCCCGAGTCATCGGAGAGCAGCGCAACGCAGCCCCACTTGGTATCGGCAATCACCGGGAAAACGACGTCGATCTTGTCGCCCTCGCCGGAAACGGAGTTGATGATGCCCACGCGGTCGCCGCAGAACTTCATGGCGTCGACGCACACCTGGGGGTCGGGGGAGTCGATGGCGATGGGCAGGTCGGTTTCTTCCATGATCAGCTTGATCATCCACTCCATCGTCTCGAGCTCGTTCTCGTTAACCGAGGCGCAGCAGTCGATGTAGGTCGCGCCGTAATGGTCCTGAATGCGGGCCATCTCGCGGATGTACTCTTCGTCACGAGCCGCAATGGCAGCACCGCATTTGGGGATGGAACCGTTGATCTTCTCGCCGATGATAATCACGTTGAACCTCCTTGGTCGCGCCGATTGGCTATT
>JAFUBE010000508.1 GCA_017460365.1 Eggerthellaceae bacterium | reverse complement strand
GGACCTGGGACGCCGAGTTCAACGAGTACAAAGACTCGGACACCTCGAGCTACCGGGAGTATTACGACCAGGACGTGGAGGCGTCGGCCCGCCGGCATGCCGAGATCGCGACCTACGATTATCTGCGCGATCTCTATAAGCTGGGCTATCGCTTCGACATCGTGCTGGGGTCAAGCGAGGCGGACGAGACTCCTGCCGACACGGGCGTGATCTATATCGAGGAGGTCCC
Organism: Eggerthellaceae bacterium; assembly: GCA_017460365.1. Classification (GTDB taxonomy): domain Bacteria; phylum Actinomycetota; class Coriobacteriia; order Coriobacteriales; family Eggerthellaceae; genus UBA9715. The sequence goes on along the minus strand of JAFUBE010000508.1, from coordinate 7,576 downwards.
CGACGCCGACGACGCCCCCGTCGGCGATGATTCCGACAGTGGGTCTAGCTGGGGAGTGTACCCCGGGCTCTTCGCATAGCGCAGGCACCGCGGGCCTTGCGCTATCCTATGGGCACGACATCAGTGACAGACCGAAGGGAGACGCCGTGGCAGCTGCCGAGATCACCTGCGCGGTCAATGTGACGCCCAAGGCCGGCACGGACGAGGTGCGGGGCCTGGTCACCGGCGATGATGGTGCCCAGGAGGTCAAGGTGCGGGTAACCGCCGCGCCCGAAAACGGCAAGGCCAACAAGGCCGTCTGCAAGCTCATCGCCAGCTCGCTCGGCATCGTGGCCGAGGGGTACCTCTTGGGCACGGCGGCGGCGCTCGTGCTGGGGCTCGCGCTCGGGTTCGGCGCCCGCTCGTCGCGCGCTACCGAGAAGGTCGTGTCATTCCTGTCGGCCATTCCGCCCATCGTGTACATCCCCTACGGCATCGCGCTATTGCCCACTTTCCGCGCGTCGAGCGTGCTCGTCATCTTTCTGGCGACGCTGTGGCCGGTGCTCACCGGCACGCTTGCGGGCGTGAGCAATGTGGACGAGCGCATCCTGAACTCGGCGCGCGTGCTGAACGTCGGGCGCGCCAAGATGCTCGCCCGCGTGGTGTTGCCGAGCGCCCTGCCGCTCATCTTCAACGGCCTGAACATCGCGCTGTGCCTGTCGTTCATTCTGCTGACGTCGGCCGAGATGATCGGTGGCAGCGTGGGGATGGGCTACTACGTGAAGTGCTACAGCGACTTCGGCGACTACACGCGCATCCTCGCGGGCATCATCGTCATCGGCGTGGTCATCACGTTCATAAGCACGCTCCTCAACGGGCTGCAGCGTTATTTGACGCGCTGGAAATAGGCTGCAGATTTGCCAGCCTGAGCCGTGTTCGCAGAAAGCGAGCTCAAGCTATCGCTAATCCGTATCGGAATGAGATAAATCCCAGCGAATAACTAGGGTATAGTGTGGACGTTACATAGATAGTGGCCCTCAAGGGCCGCCGCAGACAGAAAGAAGGCATCATCATGTCGCAACCTCGAATCCTCGACACCAACATCGCTCAGAACGTGATCGAGCTCATCGGCAACACGCCGCTTTTACAGCTCAACCGCTTTGCCGAGAAGAATAGCCTCGGCGGCACCATCCTCGCCAAGCTCGAGTACCGCAACCCCGCCGGCTCGGTGAAGGATCGCATCGGCTACTCGCTCATCGCGCAGGCCGAGAAGGACGGCATCCTCAAGCCCGGCGGGACCATCATCGAGCCCACCTCCGGCAACACGGGCATTGCGTTGGCGGCGTACGGCGCCGCGCTCGGCTATCGCGTGATCATCGTCCTGCCCGAGAACCTCTCGATCGAGCGCCGCGCGCTCATCCGCCAGTACGGCGCCGAGCTCGTGCTCACGCCCAAGGCCGACGGCATCAAGGGCTCCATCGCCAAGGCCGAGGAGATCCACGCCGCCACCCCGAACTCCTTCATCCCCCAGCAGTTCGAGAACCCCGCCAACCCCGCCATCCACGCCGCCACGACCGCCGAGGAGATCTGGCGCGACATAGCCGGCCAGGTCGACATCGTGGTCGGCGGAATCGGCACCGGCGGCACCATCAACGGCGTGGGCACCGCGCTCAAGCCCCGCAAGGCCGACCTCAAGGTCGTCGCGGTGCAGCCGACCGAATCCCCCATCCTCGACGGCGGTGCGCCCGGCCCGCACGGCATCCAGGGCATCATCCCCGGCTTCGTGGCGAAGAACTACGACGCCGACGTGGTCGACGAGGTCGTCTCCGTCAGCACCGCCGACGCCATCGCCACCTCGCAGGAGCTCGCCCGCACCGAGGGCGTGAACACGGGAATCTCCTCGGGCGCCGCGCTGGCCGCTGCGCGCGAGCTGGCCGCCCGCCCCGAGAACGCCGGCAAGAACATCGTCGTGATTCTTCCCGACACCGGCGAGCGCTACCTTTCCACCGACCTGTTCCCGAAGGTCGACGAATAGGCGGCATCTGGGTGAATCGCAAGTCATGGAATAGCGGGACGGCCAATGCGGTCGCCCCGCTATTCCTTGTATCGGATGCGGTCGCGAATGGTAATGCGATTAGACGAATGCTGTGAAAGGCAGGATTGCCCATGGACGACAATCCGTCATTGGATGCGGGCCTGGTCGAGAAGCTGGCTGCCTTGCGCGAAACCCTGGAGGGCTACGAAAGCCTTGCCGTTGCGTTCTCGGGCGGCGTCGATTCGGCCTTGCTGCTTGCCGTTGCGCACGATGCGTTGCGAGATCGCGTCGTGGCAGTTACCGGGCGCAGCCCTTCGATCCCACCACGCGAGGTCGAAGCTGCCCGCGCTTTTTGCCAGGAACGGGGCATTGACCACGCAGTCGTTGACACCCACGAGTTCGACATCGAGGGTTTCAAGCACAACCCTCCCGACCGATGCTACCGCTGCAAGCGCGAGCTGTTCGCCTGCGTGGCGAGGGAAGCCGACCGGCGAGGGATAAACGCGGTTGCCGAAGGCTCGAACATCGACGACGAGGGAGACTACCGGCCTGGTTTCCGCGCAGTTGCAGAGATGCGCGTGGAGAGCCCGCTGCGCGATGCAGGGCTGCGCAAGGCCGACGTGCGCGCCATTGCCCGCCACCTTGGACTACCGCAATGGGACAAGCCCGCTTTCGCCTGCCTGAACAGCAGGTTCGCATACGGAAATTCCATAACGCCGGAGCTGCTCGCCATGGTCGACGGCGCAGCGGAGGCGCTGCGATCGCTCGGGTTCCGACGGGTGCGCGTCCGCGTGAGCGGGAAATCGGCGCGCATCGAGGTCCCCCCTGACGATATTGGACAACTCGTGCTAGGCGATACCCGCGAGAAGGTCGTGCGGGAACTCGAGGCCCTCGGATTCGCGTTCGTGTCCGTCGACTTGCGGGGATACCGCACGGGGAGCATGAACGCAACTCTGCCGCAAGCTGATCCGCGACCCGACGAAGGTAACCGTCATGTGCTATAGGGGCGTCGTCGCCGAAGGGCGTGCGATTTGCCCTGCATGCGGCGAGGTAATGACATCGGCGGTTGGTTTGGAAGAGCTACTCGAAGAGGCTGGGTTCAAGCAGGTGTCGGCAAGGGAGTTCGCGCAGGTCGACCTGTCGCAGGTCACGGTAGTGGACTTGCGGGATGAGAACCTGCGGATCGCCCAGGGCGAGATTCCCGGCGCGCGCAACGTGCCGCTCTCGCAGATCGGCACGGGGCTGAAGGGGCTGCCGGATGGCAAACCCGTTTACGTCATCTGCAACACGGGCGATTTCAGCGGCGAGGTGGCCGAGGTCCTGGTTGACCGCGGGTACGAGGCCTACGACGTCGAGGGTGGGTTCGCGGCGTACCGCGAGGCAATCGCCCAGGCCGAGCCCGTGCGCATCGACGCGCGGGGGCTGAAGTGTCCCGGGCCCATCGTGAAGGTGGCCGATACCCTGGCGGGCCTCCCCGTCGGGCGGCGCGTCGTCGTGCAGGCGACCGAGGACGCGTTCGAGAGCGACATCCGCGTATGGTGCGAGCGGACGGGCAACGGGCTGGATTCGCTCGAGAAGAAGGGCGGCGTCATCACCGCAAGCATCACGAAGGCGGGGCCGGCCAGCGCCCCCGAGGCGGGCGCGACCGCCCACGGCAAGACGTTCATCGTGTTCAGCGGCGACCTCGACAAGACCATCGCCGCGTTCATCATGGCCAACGGCGCGGCGGCGCTCGGCCGCGAGGTGACGATGTTCTTCACGTTCTGGGGGCTGAACGTGCTGCGCCGCCCCGAGAGGGTGCGCGTTGCCAAGACGCCGATCGGGCGCGCGTTCGGCGCCATGATGCCGCGCGGCACGAGGAGGCTGGGCCTGTCGCGCATGAACTTCCTCGGCGCGGGCGCCAGGATGATTCGCTCGGTCATGAAGCGCAACGGGATAAGCTCGCTCGAGGAGCTCATCGACCAGGCGCGCGCCCACGGGGTGCGCCTGGTGGCGTGCCAGATGTCGATGGAGATCATGGGGATAACCCAGGCAGAGCTCGTCGACGGCGTGGAGCTCGGGGGAGTGGCCACGTTCCTGGGGTCGGGCGAGCGCTCCGACATGAGCCTGTTTATATAGTGCGATTGCGGACGTGGAACTCCGTGACTTTCGACGCGATGCCAAATGGGAGGATGCCATGGCCCTGACCGACGAGCAGCTCGAGCGCTACTCGCGCCACATCATACTGAAGGGCTTCGGCGTGAAGGGCCAGAAGCGCCTCCTGGCCGGCAGCGTGCTGGTCGTGGGGGCGGGCGGCCTGGGCTCGCCTGCGGCCCTGTACCTGGCTGCAGCGGGGGTGGGGCGGGTCGGCATAGTCGACTCCGACGTCGTCTCGCTCTCGAACCTTCAGCGGCAGGTGGCGCACGCGACCTCAGGCATTGGAACCAGCAAGGTCGCATCAGCGGCAGCCGCGATGCGCGCCATCAACCCCGACGTCGAGGTGGTCGAGCACGACCTGTGGCTCGATGCGTCGAACGCGGCCGGCGTCATAGCCCCGTACGACTTCGTCATAGAGGGCGCCGACAACTTCCCCACGAAGTTCCTCGTGAACGACGCGTGCGTGCTGGCGGGCAAGCCCTTCTGCCACGGCGGCATCCTGCGCTTCCAGGGGCAGATGATGACCTACGTGCCGGGGCAAGGCCCCTGCTACCGCTGCGCGTTCAAGGAGCCGCCGCCCGAGGGCGCCGCACCCAGCTGCTCGCAGGCGGGCGTCATAGGCGCGGTGGCGGGCGTCATCGGCAGCCTGCAGGCGCTCGAGGCCGTGAAGTACCTGGCGGGCGTGGGCGAGCTGGCGGTGGGCAGGATCGTCACCTACGACGCCTTCTACGGTGACTTCGATGAGATACAGCTGTCTGGCCGCGAGCCGAACTGCGCCGTGTGCGGCGACCACCCCACCATCACTGCCCTGGCCGACTACGGGGCTCCCGCCTGCAGGGCGTGAGGAGCGATGGAGCATCCTTTCCGGTGCCCGTTCTCGTTTGGGGACTAGCGAGCTTCCGCGATGGCCGAGATTTCCACAAGAGCGTTCTTCGGGAGCTTCGCTGCCTGCACGCACTCACGGGCGGAATCGCTGATGAAATGCTCAGCGTATTCCGCGTTGAACTTCTCGAAGTCATTCAAGTCCGCGAGGAAGCAAGTCGTCTTGACGACACGCGATAGATCGGAGCCCGCGGCCTCGAGCACCGCTGCCACGTTGGCGGCGGCCTGGGCGGTCTGGGCCGCGATGCCACCGCTCACAACCTCGCCCGTTCCGGGGTCAGTCGGCAGCTGTCCAGACACGAATACCAGGTCCGCCGCCTCGATCGCCTGCGAGTACGGGCCTATCGCCGCCGTCGCTCTTTTCGTCTCGACTCTTCGCATCGCCGTCTCCTTTCCGTGAATAATACCTGGGCCATTATCCCCCGTCGTTGTTCTGGTTTGCTTTTCGCATGGCGGATCGTCGGCAATCGATTGGGCGCATAGCGGTCGCGCCATCCATGTGTGGGCTTGCGTCCGCGTTCGATTGGGCGGTACGCAGGCTAGAAATCAAAACCGCGATGCGGGCTTCGCATCGCCCGCGTTAGGCAACTGGTTGGTTCCCGTCCGGCGCTCTGTGGGGTATAACGTTTGCGAGCAGAAAGGGCGCGGGTCTCCTCCCGCGCCCGGCGGGAGGAGGCGAGCTCGTCGACGGCCGCGAAATCGTTGTCCGCCCGACCCACCCCCCTCTCTCGCGGGCGGGCGAGTCTGGCTGGTACCGCCTCCCCGCGACCGCCCCGTGCACGTGCGAAACTCGGGCCAAACCTGGCCGCGCGCACGGGGCGGTCGTCCCTTTCGGCGGCGAGAGCAGAGGCCAGCGAGGAGGAAATCCGCGACCACCTGATGCGCGCGCTCTACAGCACGCTCGCGAACGTCCGCGCGGCGCATCCCAAGAAACACGCCGGCCTGGAGTTCGAATGGATGCACATCGTGCCGGCACGGGGGGAGTACCGCCGCTACGTGGGCGACTACGCCATGAACGAGAACGAGGTCCGCGACCACGTGCTGTTCGATGACTCCATCGTGTACAACGACCAAGCCTTCTTCCTGCACTACGGCGGCAACGACAAGTACGACTTCCGCCTGAAAAGCTGGATCTGGGACATGCGCGGCAGCCAGCCCTACGCGTTGCCGTTCCGCTGCCTGTACAGCGCGGACGTGCCCAACCTGCTGTGCGCGGGCAAGCACATCTCCGTCACGCGCGTGGTGGGCACCAACGTGAAGATGATGGCCAACGGCGCCCAGCACGGGATCGCCGCGGGTTGCGCGGCAGCCCTGTGCGCCAAGCACGGCTGGACGCCGCGCGAGGTCGCGGCAGGCCACATGCCCGAGCTGCGCGCGGCCGTGAGCATCTATACCGACGTACCGCAGGCCGAAAAGGTCGGATAGCGAAGCGAAACCGCTGTTTATGGAAAGGAACGATGACATGACCGGCGTCCTTGAGACCATGAGAGCACGCCATAGCGTGCGCAGTTACACCGACGAGCCGATATCCGCGGATGACGCGCGAGCTCAAAATCGAGACCGAGAGGTGCAACGCCGAGGGCGGGCTGCACATCCGCCTGGTGACGGACGAGCCCGAGGCGTTCGACTCCACGATGGCGCACTACGGCAAGTTCAGCGGCGTGAGGAACTATCTGGTGCTCGCGGGCCCCGACAGGCCCGGGCTCGACGAACGGTGCGGCTATTACGGGGAGCGCCTGGTGCTGCTCGCACAGGGGCTCGGGCTTAACACCTGCTGGGTCGCGCTCACCTTCAAGAAACGGTACGTGAAGAAGTCGGTAGCGCGCGGTGACAGGCTCGTGATCGTGATCGCGATAGGCCACGACGCCACCGCGGGCTCGGCGCACAAGGTGAAAGGCGCGGATGAGGTCAGCAAGGCACCCGCAGGCGCACCGGAGTGGTTCGCTGCCGGGGTGGAAGCGGCTCTGCTCGTGCCGACGGCCATGAACCAGCAGAAGTTCGAGATTGAGCTCACAGGCACCGCCGACGGCGAAGGTGGGCCTGTCGTCGCGCTGCGCAACGGGGGCGGTGCGTACTCCAAGGTCGACCTCAGCATCGTGCGCCTGCACTTCGAGTTGGGGACGGCGGCTGCGGGCGGCGAGTTCTCCTGGGAGGGGACATGGCGTTAACGCGGCTGCCTTCCCATCCGGCCCGCGCACAGTACGCCTGGAAGCGGCCGTCCTCGAGGCCTTGATGGATTGCCCTATCCTCATTATTGCTGTAAGATAAGCATGCGAATATGCAGCAAAGGAGGATGACTATGCCCAACATCAAGCCGATATCAGACCTGCGTTCCTACACGGTGGTGCTTGACGAGGTGGCTCAGGGATCCCCGGTGTTCCTCACGAAGAACGGGCGCGGGCGCTACGTCATCCAGGACATCGCGGATTACGAGCGCCACGAGGCGGAGAGGACCCTCCTGGCACAGCTCGACTTCGGCAAGCGCGTTGCCGACGAGCGCGGGACGCTCACGACCGAGCAGATCCGCGGCATCTTCGCCGAGCG
>JAFUBE010000507.1 GCA_017460365.1 Eggerthellaceae bacterium | reverse complement strand
CGCCATCGCGCGCGAGGACTTCGAGGAGCCCATCGACTTCCTCGAGCGCGACTGGCTGAAGGGCTGCGTCTTCCAGGTGTCGGGCAACTGGGCGCTCATGGGCGAAGGCGCTGTCTACGACGACCCCGTGTGCATCCCCAAGGGCAGGGTGCGCTCCATCGAGATCGGGACGCAGGATCTCGGGCGAGTCGACGACCTGTGGGAGCAGGACGACGACCCGCTGCTCGAGCTGGAGGACAAGACCTTCTACGCCTTCGAGCTCGTCTGCGACGAGAAGAACTCGTTCATATCCGGGTTCATTGCGCCGGAAGACCTTGAAGCGGCGCTCGCGGTGCTTAAGAAGCACTTCCCGCAGGCGGAGATTAGGCTCGCGGCGGCTGCAGATGGCGATCCTGGGAAGGTCGAGGATACGGCAGCGGAGGGAAGACCGCGATGACGCAATGAAGAAGTACGTACTGCCCATATCGCTTTTCGCAATCTTCGAGGCCGTAGCGGTCGCCTTGTGGCTGTCGAAAGGCAACGCCTTCTACCTGTTCAACTTCACCTACATCGGTGCATCCCTGGCGCTAGGGACGGCTCTCTTTATCCGCAGGAACAAGAACGCCAGGCGCATTACCCAGCTGCTCGTCGGGCTCTATATGCTCGTGTACCTGGGCCTGGTCCGAGGCGAGAACATGCAGATCGAGGGCTTCTGGTACTACCTCTTCCTCGGGGTGTTCGAAGCCGCCACGATCCATTATGCGGTGGCCAAGATATTCGGCCCGCTGCTGTTCGGGCGTGGGTGGTGCGGCTACGCGTGCTGGACCGCCATGGTACTCGACTTCTTGCCGTACAAGATTCCCGAGCGGCCTCGGAAGACGTTTGGCTGGGTTCGCTACGTCGTCTTCGTGGCATCGCTGGCGTTCGTGGCCGCCCTCTTCCTGGCACCGATTGGCAACGTCGAGTCGGTGATGTTCTGGGCATTCATCGTAGGCAACGTCGCCTACTACGCCATCGGTATCGCCACGGCTTATGCACTCAGGGACAACCGGGCGTTCTGCAAGTACGTATGCCCTATAACGGTGTTCCTGAAGCCGATGAGCTACTTCTCGCTGCTTCGCATTACGTGCGATCACTCCAAGTGCGTGCAGTGCGGGACGTGCGGGAGCGTGTGCCCGATGGATGTGGACATGCTTGACGATGCGCGCAGCCGCCAGAACGGAACCGAGTGCATCCTGTGCCTGGAGTGCGTGAGGAACTGCCCGCAGGATGCGCTATAGGATGTAGACCAATGGGGCTGAATTATGTGTTGCTTAGTGCGGGCGAAACGATAAATTATGGCTGCAAAGGTATCAGAATATGATACTATTGCAGCATGGATAGAAAGAGTGTCACACAGATTGTTACCGATCTCGCAGCTTCGCAGCGCGGTTTCCTTACTGCGGCGCAGGCGCGGGAGGCAGGAGTTGACAAACTCTCCCTTTCAAGGCTGTGCGCCTCAGGCGTGGTCGAGAGGGTCGCGCATGGCGTCTACCGTGCGAGCGGGGCGCCTGGGTTTCGCGAGGAGGCTCTCTATGCTGCATGGCTTGGGCTTTTGCCGGCCAGCCCGGCGTACACTAGGCCGAAAGACGGGTCCGACTTCGTGGTGTCGCACGCCACTGCGGCCTGGCTCCATGGGCTAGGCGAGGTCAATCCGGAGCCGCTCACATTTACGCACCCAAACAGGCGTCAGACCCGCAAGGGCGGTTTGCGCTTCGTCCGCGCCGGCATCGGCCCGCAGGAGGTAACGACACTCGGCGGCATGCCTGTGACCACTATGGAGCGGACAATCATCGACCTGCTTGCGGAAGGTGAGGATCCAAGCCTTCTTTCCGCTGTTCTCCACGATGCCTTGAGCGCCGAGCCTGGCTTGCATAGCGCCGCATTCGCGGCTCGTGTCGACCGCTACGCAAAAAGTTACGGCTATATAGATGGAAGCTCGCTCTACGAGCGCTTGAGGAAGTGATGCACATGGCCGGATACGAAACACCTGCAGCATTCGACCGCGCGCTCAAGAAGGCGGTCCGCGAAGCGGGGATGGACCCCGGCATAGGCTACCGTCAGGGGCTTCGCGACAGGTTCCTGTGCCGCGTGTTCGGCGACAAGGACGAGAGGTTCATCCTCAAAGGCGGCGGCAACATGCTTGCGCGCATACCCGACGCCCGCAATTCGCGCGACCTCGATTTCGCGACGTCGAAGAGGGAGACCAAGGAATCCGCGCTTGAAGCTCTCGACGAGCTTCTGTCCAACGACTTGGGCGACTGGTGTCGCTTCGTCCTCGAAGACTGCGAGGAGTCGATGGACGACAATGGTTACTCTAGGCTTTTGAGACTGCGCTACGCTACCTACATTGGAGACGAGGAAAAGGACCCGATTCTGATAGACCTTTCGCTCGATTGCGAGGTTACCATGCGGCCTGAGCGGCTGGAGCCCCGCAACAGAATCGCCCTAGAGGGCGTGGAGGTGTGCGACTACCTTCTCTACCCGCTTGAGGACCAGATGGCCGACAAGCTTTGCGCGATCATGGAGATGCATCCGGGCGGTTTCCGCTCGTCTCGCATGAAGGATTTGGTCGATGTGGTGACGTATGTGTCGCACGAGCGCTTCGAGCTGCGCGCCCTGTCCAGTGCGATATCGGAGGAGTGCCGCAGGAGGGGAATGGTGGTGCCTGAAAGCTTCGAGGCGCCTCCAGAGTGGGCTGCGGGGTTTGCCGCCTTCGCCAGGCGAAACGGCGTTCCCGACGAATACTGCGCGTTCGATGCGGCCTGCACCCTTGCTTCTGAATTCTACAATCCTGCTCTTGTGTCCATTGACACACTGTGTAGGCTTCAGTGGAGCTACATCCGCCTCGTTTGGGAGAGCGGCATCGGCGATTAATAGGACAGTGGACTGAGGTTCCTAGCACGGAGTCCTAGACTTCGTAAGGAAAAGCCCTGAAGCAGTACCCCAGGGCATGTGTTCTGCGTGCCGAATGGCTACTAGAACGTTTCGGTAACAGCAGGTTGCATAACGTTTTCGACATAGGTAATCGTGCCGCCTTCCAGGTGGAAGATACCCATCTCCCAGCCGTTTTCTTCGTAAACGGGCTTCATGTCGGGTATAAGTTCAAAGCAGGCATCTACGAGCGCGGGGTCGTTGTCGATAACAGCCTTCGCGCTTATACGAATCCAGCTTGCACCATCTTGCTTTAGCGCACAAATATAAATATGCGGGTTTGCCTGAATTTGCTTATAGACGTCCTTGAAGGTACCTACGCCCAGGTAGAGCTTTTCGTCGCGCGCCATGCAAAAACCCAGGGGGCGGACAACGGGGGCGTCGCCATCAATGGTTGCAAAATAAAACACGCCGCACTCGGATAGGTAATCAGCAATTTTTTGCATATCAGCCATGGGGAAGTCCTTCCTGTTGTGCAATTACGTTGGCTAGATTATAGACCCCTGCACAGTGGCGACTATACATTCATGTACATTAAAAGAAAGAGGCCCGCGGATGCGGGTCTCTTCGGTCAGGGTGCGTTGCCATACGCGTTTCTGTTTGGTGCGGTTGTACTTCGCGTCGCCGTGCGCGCCGGTGCCGCAGGCGTGCCCGTTGAACTTGGGCATGCATGCAAGCGTGGCCTCTTCGGCGCTTAAGTGCCACACGGGACCGCTTTTGGGTGCGCGGGATTTCTTCTTTCTAGTCATAAGCCCTTCACCTCCTTTCGGTTGTTTGCGCGGAGTGGTAGTGTAGCGCGATATACTACTGCGCGGCAACACTGAAGACAACATGAAAGGATGGGCCATGCTGTTCGTGGAATACCCGAAATGCTCGACGTGCAAGAAGGCGAAGGCGTGGCTGGACGCGCACGGTCTGGACTACACCGACCGGCACATCGTGGACAAGAACCCCACCGCCGCCGAGCTGAAGAAGTGGCACAAGAAAAGCGGGCTGCCGCTGAAGCGCTTCTTCAACACGTCGGGCATGCTCTACCGCAAAATGGACCTTTCCAAAAAGCTGCCAGATATGACCGAAGAGGAAATGTATACGCTCCTTGCCACCGACGGCATGCTGGTGAAGCGCCCCGTGCTCGTGCTCGAAGACACCGTGCTCACCGGCTTCAAAGAAGCCGAGTGGGCACAAGCTCTGGGGTTGTAGCTGCAATCTATATCTTTATTTTGCGATGAGCGTGCATTGTGCTTTAATAGTTGTTCCTGTCAAGCAAAAAGTCGGCCACTTGTTCAGTCGAAAAACCTGCCACCCATCTTCTCTAATCAAAGTGTCTAATCTTTGACGGAGGTCGCCTCTGTCACCCCCTTCATCCACTCCTCCGTCTCCAGCACGCGGTAGCTCTCGCCGGTCATGTCGACGATGTGGGCCTTATGGGCCACGCGGTCCACGATCGCCCCGGTGAGCACCGGATCGTCGAACACCTCGTTCCACTTGTCGAAGGTGAGGTTGGTGGTTATCACCATCGAGCCCTTCTGGTTGCGGCTCGATATCAGGTTGAACAGCACCTCGCCGCATTCCTTGTTGAACGAGCAGTAGCCCAGGTCGTCCAGGATGACGAGGTCGTAGCGCTCGAAGCTCTTCTTGTAGCGGGTTATCTCGTTGAGGCTCATGGCCTCCTTGATCTGTATGACCAGGTCGCTCACGTTGACGAACAGCACGCGCCCGTTGCCGTCGCAGACGCGCGAGCCGATCGCGACGGCCAGCGCCGTCTTGCCGACGCCGGGGTTGCCGACCAGTATCACGTTGCCCGCGGAGTCCATGAAGTCCAGCGTCGAGAGGCGCCGCACCTCGGCGGCGACGTGCGGCGGCAGGTGGCCGGTGGAGAACGACGCGAAGTCCATCTGGTACGGGAACCGCGCGAGCCTCCTCTTCCGCCGTATCGCGTTGGCGCGCCTGGCCTCGCATTCGCGGTCGAATAGCTCGGCGATCGCCTCGTCGGCCGTCCAGTCCATCGTGTGCGCCTCGACCAGGAAGCCGTCTATGTTGTCGCGGATGTAGGAGAACTTGAGCTCGTTGGCGTGGGCCCTGATGGAATCGGCTGCGCTAGCTGGCACGGCGCACCTCCCTCCCCAGGGCGGCCATGCGCCCGACCTGCTCGGCGGTGCGCGCTGCTATGCGGCCGGCTGCCTCGCGCGACGCCGGCGTCTCCTCGCAGGTGGCGCGCGCCACCAGGATGGAGGCGAGCGCGCCCGCGCCGGCGCCCGGGTTGGCGGCGACGACCTCCACGAACTCGCGCGGGTTGCGGCTATAATGCATGTCGAAGACGCCCTTCAGGCGCGCGTCGGCCTTGAGCACGGCCGAGTTCGCCAGGGCGCCCGGCTTGCGGCGGAATGTGCGGACGTAGTGGTGTATGTCGAGGCGCATTCCGCCCTTCTCGTAGGTGCGCTCGTGGCGGGCGACCTCGCGGTCGCGGTAGACGATGCGGACCTCGCCGGGATAGGCCTTGACGTCGACCTTCTTGCCCACGAGCGCGTCGGGGACCGAGTACTGCGCGCGGTCGAACGCGACGCACGAGTACTTGTTCACGCTCGCGCCCGGCCGCACGTCGGCGGTCTCGTAGGGCGGCCGGCGCGGCGTGAGCGCGGTCATCTCGGCGGCCATCTCGGTGGACGCGTTCAGCTCGGCAAGCACCGCGTCCAGGTGGGCTTGGGCCTCGGCTACCGAGCCGAACTCCCAGGCCGTGGCGTACGCCTCCTGCCTGAGGACCTTCACGGCCGACTCGACCGTGCCCTTCTCGTTTCCCGCGTAGCAGTTCGTGACGTTGACGGCGAACCCGTAGTATGCGGCCAGCTTGAGCAGGTCCTCGTTGAGCTCCTTCTCGCTCGGGCCGATGAATCGCTTGACCACGTTGCGCATGTTGTCGTAGACGCCCTCGCGGAAGCATCCGCCCACGTGCTCGAAGAAGCGCACCTGCGAGTCCTCGAAGACGTCCTTTCCCTGCGACTCGTAGAGCAGCGCGAAGCGCCCGCCCGAGGCCGGCATCGCCATGACGGCCATGTGGAGCTTGCGCATCGTGCCGGCGATGACGAGGTGGACCTCGCCGAAGTCGTACTCGAAGCGGTCGCCGTAGGCGTACTCCTGCGCGATGTAGGCCTCCTTGTTGCCCTCGAGCTTCTCGCGCACCTTGTTCTGCACCGTGGTGAGCCCTATGTCGAAGCCCTCGGCGCGAAGCTGGGCGTGGATCTGCCGGCGCGTCATCATCTGCTTGTCCCAGCCGAGCACCTTGCGCTTGTGGGCCTCGGCCTCCAGGATCTCGTCGAGGCGCTGGTCCATCGCCGGCGTCCATTTCCTCGCGCGGCGCTTCGACGCGTCGTACCTGGGCTCGGCGACGATGCGCTCGGTGGCGTCGCACACGGCCTCGCCGTCTTCGGGGTCGGCTGCGAGCAGCTCCGCCTGCAGCTTGTCGTACTCGGCGACGTACTTGTTCACGGTGTCGCGGGACAATCCGAGCTCCTTGGCAATCTTCCTGTTCGACTTGCCCTTGATGTGCAAGCCTATGATCTGCGATTTCTCTTGCAAACTGATCATCTCCAATCGCACCTCCTTCACGGACATTGTCCGTGAAGGAGGCGATCGACTGGCAGGTTTTTGAACTGTTCACTGGCTGGGTTTTAAGCTACCAAATACACAGGCATAGACGCAAACGGCGGGAATTGGCAAATGCTTCCTATCTATCGCTTTTGCATTGCTCCAAACTGTGCTTTGAGGGAACCGGGTGAAAGACCTGGGCGGTACCCGCCGCTGTAAGCCTTGTTGAACCACTTCCCCGCACATGGTCACTGGGCACGTGCCTGGGAAGGCTTGGGGCAGTGGAGGCGTGCCTGTGCTTGGCGCGCCGGCGGCAGACAGCAGCGCATCGGGCGCTGCATCCAGCGCGGCGGACGCGGCATCGAGTGCGGCAGCCACGGAAGGCACTATAGGCTACTCGCTCAAGATCGACGCAAGCGCCGTGGACAAGGGCGTGCTCTACGACGATGCCAACACGGCAGCCGAGGGAACGACTGTCTACGACGCCCTTATTGCTACCGGCCTTGATCTCGACGTCAAGCAAAACGGCGGCATGACCTACGTCGACGGCATAGACGGCGTCGTCGGCTCGGAGGTATCGCCTACCAGCGGCTGGATGTACTCCATCAACGGCGAAAGCCCCGACGACAGCGCCGACCAGCACAAAATCGCCGACGGCGACACCATCGAGTGGACGTTCTTCAAGGGCTAGCTCAAGGGCTAGCCTGACCTGCACCTGTCAGGGCCGCTCATGGCCAAGGGAACGCTTCGCAAAATCGCAAGCGATCCGCTCCTGCGGTCAATCACGCTAGAGGAGCTCTACCGATAGGAATCCGCCTGGCAACAACGCCAGCAACAATACCAATACCACGACAATCCGCGCCACGCCGCTAAACCACACCATACCACCACCGTACCGTGCCCATGCTATGGCAAGCCCATGCCTCGCAAAGCCATTCTGAGCGCAAACGCTGAATTTACCCAGACGCAGCTTTGAGGAACTTTCGTTGCGTTCAGGACAAGGAGTGCGAACGGTCGGGATGCCCACCGCAGCATTACAGTCCTATGCAGTTTCCCTTTCTGGACATGCTCTGCACTATGCCGGCTTCCATCAGGCGGCCGCACCAGCTCGCATGCTGGTATTGCCAGCCCATGTCCGAGTGCAGGACGGGCTTCGCGGCCTCGGGCTTCTTCGACAGCAGCTGGTCGAGCAGCTCGCGCTGTTGGGCCAGGCCGGGACTCAGCGACGTCGACCAGGCGACGATCTCCTTGCTGCCGAAGTCGTAGACCGGCGCGAAGTAGGCCTTGCCCCAGGGCTGCTTGAACTCGGTGACGTCGGTGCTCATCTTCTCCCATGGGCCGTCGGCGGCGAAGTCCCGGCCGATGACGTTCTCGAAGGTCTCCCCGACCTTGCCCCTGTAGGAATTGTGCCTATGGTAGTCGGTCTCGCGTCGGATCCCGCAGCTGCTGCCCATCTCGTGCGTCATCTTGAGCACGGTCTTGTCGGCGATGACCGCGCCCTGCTCGGCGCGCAGGCACATCGCTATCTGCCTGTGGCCGCATCCGTTTGCGGTCCGCGAGAATATCTCGGCGGCGGCCTCCCAGAGCTCGGGCCTCGTGGGCGCCTTGGGATGCGACAGCGCATAGTAGTAGCTCGACCTCGCCAGGCCGGCGCACTCGAGCGGGTCGGACAGGGGGTATTGCCCTGAAAGCCCGCTCACGGCCGCTGCCTTCTCGCGGTTCGAGAGCGTTTCCCCGCCTTCAGGGCTATCGATTTTTTT
>JAFUBE010000506.1 GCA_017460365.1 Eggerthellaceae bacterium | reverse complement strand
TCCCTTGTCGAGTAAATCCAGTGTTCGGCTTCAGTATCGTTGTTCAGGTATTTTTTGCAGACCCTTACGACCTCTCCGTCGCTTCCGAGTTTGTGCGTGCGGATACTTTTTGAATGGTTTGGAGCCCAGTACAAAGCTTTGAGAACGGTAATGTGATCCTTGAATTCTTCAAGCTTGCTGCTCGAGACAAGGTAGATCAAGCCATTCTCGTCTCGTCCCACGACGTAATTATTGACGCCGTAAGAATCGTAACCGTATTCGATTGTCTCGTAGGTCTCACCGCTCTCGGTCACGTACTTTTCGTGCTTGGTCCTGAGCATGACGTTTAGCTTTACGACCCGGCTTGAGTAGTCGTCCTGCTTGGCGGTCGCTTCGGTGAACTCGTAGATGGGGCCAGAATCGGCGAGCGTGCCACCTATCAGTCGCAGAGCTATCTCGAACACCACAAACATGGTGGCTGTCCGGCCGAGCGCTTTCAACACGACGCCTCGACTGCCATCCTTGGCTTTCCCCTTCGACGTCCGCGATCCGGCTTTCTTGTCGAGCGTGAAACGGGCGATCAGCCTAGTGACATAGCCAATCGCGATAACGCCGACAAAGATTCCGAGCAAGCAAAGCCACTCGACAAGATTTGTGTCCTTGCTAGTTGCGAGAAAGCCCAGCACGAGCAAGGATGCGCAAAATCCAACGGCAAACGCAATTACTCCAACGAGGTAAAAAACCACGTGCGCAACCTTAGGAGCTTTCACATGAGACATGGAGCTTGCTTGCAGAGTAAAAGCGCAAATTGCGCTGAATAGCATGCCATGGACGGTGACGAGCGGCCCTGTGAACGAATTTAGCCAGTGGGCGACGTCGAATGACACGATCTGCACGAGAAGCATGTAGGAGGATAGCCCGGCAGCAAGTGCGGCAATCACGCCGTTCCCGAACAGCTTTGAAGCGCTTGGCTTCGGGGAGTGCGCAGTGCTGTACGCGACGTATGCTGCGACAATGATGCCCGCAATGCCCACCGCCACTCCGACGTCGCTGTCACCTATCAGCGTGAGCGCGTCATAAGCAGGCGTGTTGGTCCAGTAATCGTGGATATCGCCGTCAGCAGAAGCGTTCATGAAACCCTCCGAATGGTAGTCGCAATGCTGGAATGCGCTGGTTAGGGAAGTATTATGGCACGCGGAGTGGACGGATATACGACACGGGATGCGGGGCGCTGTCGTAAGGCGCTGTCAAGAACGAAGGCGATTCCCGACGATTTCGCAAGTTAAGTGAGATAGAAAGCCGTTATCTGTTTCGAATCTACACGCTTCGCAACACCTTCGCAACAGGCCTATTCATCAGCTGGGCGACGTCCCATAGTCCGTCAGAATAGCTTCTGGCCTTTTCACGCCGACGGGCTTGCGGTCCTACTGAGGATCCAGTCGAGGAACGGGCCCCGGTTCTCGCGGTTGATGCAGTCCCGGCCGAACCAGTTATTGGTGATCACGAAGCGCTCGCCGCGCAGCTCGAACACGTCGCGGTAGTACCGCTGGCGCTTGTTAATCATGACCTCGTCGTCGTTCGCCAGGGATTCGCTTGCAACCGCGTTCAAAACTGGAAGCCGGTAATCGTATATGCCCTTGCAGCGATCGGGGTCTTGCAGCGCGCTGATGTCGTCTTCGGAAAAGCTATCGGGGTTAGCCTGCATGATTCCGACACAGGCGAACGCGAACGCACGGTTGCTCTTGCCCTCTAGCTCCGATTTGATCTCGCTCCTCGGTTTCATCCGATATGCTCCTTTCGATTTTGCTCGCAAAACAACCGTAACAGACTTCTGACCTGGTGGTTCAAACAAAATATTTTGTACGAGGTTGCATGCTCGGATCGCGCCGACAGCAATCCCAGCATGAAGGGACGAGCAGGATCTCAGAATCATGGTCACGCGCCTCTTGCGGTAACGATTCTCGAGCCGGCCCCCAAAACACGATCTTCGTTATGCACCGCAGGAACCCGCCTGTCCGAGACCCCTCCCGCTGGCCATGGACGAAGCTCCAAGCCCTATAATCAAAAGAATCCGCCTTTGCAGATTGCTCCTGGAAAGCCTCGCGTTGCCAGGTTGGCTTTAGCGCTGCAGACTCCGTATAATGCGGGCAGCAGCGTATCTTCCGTATTCGTGAGAACGCTTGGGTGGGGCGCGATGCTCTCGCGGCGTGGTGGCCCTTGGCGTCGCGCCCTACCCGAGCAGCAAGGGCCACAACCATGGGCGAAGACAGGAGGCGCTGGCAGGCGCCGTCGGCCACGCCGTGGGACGACGCGGACGGATCCGAGGTCGGCCCGGCCCAGGCGATTTCGAGCCCCTCTGGGAAAAGCGGCGTTGTCATCGTCGAGAAGCCATGTAAGCGTAGCTGTACCCCGAATCGGACTCCGACGCTTCGATGCGGCCGTAGAAGTGAATCGCGCCCACGCTGCTTGCTCGCGAGGCGCCCTACGCCCACGAGATCAATTGTCGCAGTCTTGACTTTCAGCGTCGTCTCCTCGTCGGGCCCATGGCGAGGATTTCGATCAGCGGCTCTTTCCTCCTCACGCGTATGGCCTCAAATGCAGCAACCTTGTCGCATTTGGATTGGTTCTTCAGTGCTTCTGATGCGTCTAAGCTCGATGTGACGCTGCGTCCGTCTCAGACTGTTTTATGACGCTCACGACGGTATAATTCACAAATACACCGAAGCCAAATTTCGGAGGCGCTATGAACGACTTGAATCTCACCATGTTCTACAAGACATCAATCGACGTCGAAGCTACCGACCCTGACAAGGAGCTGCTATGGGTCCTCATATGCAACATCCGATACTGGATGACAAGCAAATGGCGAAAGCGCGGCGTCGAACTCCCCTCGGACAATGCGACATGGGTTCGGCTGAAAGCGGGTGCAACTATAATCGATGGCAAAGGCATCGTGCGGTTGAGGTCAAAGGTCTTCTACGACGAGGGCAAGCCGAACAAGTGGGCTTGCTCAATCGAAGAGACCATAACGGAAAGCAGGTTTGCACCCCGCACATGGATCACTGAGGTAGGAGTGGCGCTGGAATCCTCATCGAAGGGAACGGTGTCGCTCGTGCTGACATACGGCGATCGGCCCGGCTTTCTCGGGCCGTGCCAACAAGCTCCCACCGCAACGATTCCTCGCATCGTGGACATAATCGCAAACGATCGCATGCTGAGATGTTCTACGTCGGGCCTTGAACTCTCACTAAAACCAAGGGAGCTAAGAGTCGGCGATTTTCCCTCATTCTGGACCCTGGTCGCAGACGAGGGGCGTGAGACCCCGATTATCTACGTAAGCCCCTTCTTCTCAGATGGAAATGCGCAGCTCGCCGTCGACCCCGACGTCTTGGCGGGAGCACTCGGCCCGAGCGCAATCGTATTCTTCTCCAAAGATCAGGATTTCTGCAACGAGCTTGCCATGATGGTTCCCAGCAGCATGCTCCGTTGTTCCGCGGGCGCAATACGAGCATACGCGACGCACCCGCGCATGTCGGAGGAACGGGATTGGTCGCGGCACCGTTACTTTACGAGAGATGCAATTACCGACATGGGATCTGACGAACTCACAGCTATGTTTCGGCGAGCTTACGCCCAAGACGTACAATTCCACGAGTCGATGGTGCGTGTATCCTCGGTCAGTGACATGGTGTTCAAATCGACAATCGAGAACCGCACTGACCGGACCGTGGAAGCAATCCGCAGCGAAGCCGCGGAGACGGAATCAGTCGCATTGGCGCTAGTGAGCGAGTCTGGAGATAACTTGACCCTCGTAAACCGCGAAAAGGCAGCACTTGAGGACGAGAATAAACGGTTAAAAGCCGAAATCCGCAACTTGGATCTGAAGGTGGCAGCGTACGAGGATGCCCTCAAGTATGGTCGACCTGACGAGATGCCGATAACATTGTGGAGCTGGCCCCAGACGCCCCAAGAGTTGGTAGCGGCATTCAGGGAAGTGTGTGACGACAGGCTGGTCTTCACGCAACGTGCAATCGAATCGCTTGACGAGTGCCGAACTGCGCCTGATGTTCTATGGAATGCGCTGCATGACCTGCGGACCATCGCCTACGAGTTACACGCAGCTAAACCGGGCAAGGATATCGCACGTGAGTTCAACAACAGTTCGACGTTCGAGTACGCACGTGGCGCCGGTGCTATGACGCGCAAGGACAGCGCCTTGATGGCGCAGTACTTCGACGAGTATGAAGGGCGTCGGATAAACGTCGAGGCGCATATCAAGAACGGAAACAAGGAGTCGGACCCGAAGTTCGTGAGAATCTATTTCGGCTTCGACGACGCCTCCCGCAAGATAATCGTCTCGAGTGTGGGAGGTCACCTGGACAACTACACAGGCAAATTCATGCGATAGGTTCGTGCGTACTTAGTGCTGGAGATCTGCGTAAATGCGAGCAGAACGACTTCCGGATCTTGGTGCCAATGCATCAGTTATATCTGAGTACTCTACGACTCCCTGAATACGGAAGCGCCATCCGTGAATCATTGTTTCCAGAATCATTCGCGGATGCCAGCAATCGCCTTACTGATACCCTTTCCTCATTTCGAGAGTTTCTAGCCTCTGACAAGACCGATTATCTTCTTAGAAGAATCCAATTTGCTCGCATTCGCAGTTTGCACGATGTTTCATGCCTGGCTACCTGTAAAGCAAAACTCATATCTCTCGAGCACGTCAGCCACTTCGGATTTTGACACGCACCAACCCCACTCCCCAGCCCCAAGAACCTGCATGCAAGGGCCCTGCTACTGCAGGTCTTGCGATTGGAGAATTGAAAGAGCGAGGGCAACCCTCCCCTCTTACTCCAGGCCTGTCCAGAACCGATTACACAGGGGCTATGCCACGGATGGCCGACAGCGCCTCGGCACGCTGTTCCTCGATTGTTGCCACGATTTCGTTGCGGTAGGATTCCCTGTTCATGAGCTCTTCGGCTTTCAGTAGGCCTACGTCGACGATAACGCCGCCAATCACGACAAACGCTATGACCACCGGTCCGCCTATCGTCGAAGCAGCACTCGCGCCGGCAAGTCCCGCGATCCGACCCGCCACGGCCTTGAAGAACGACTTACCGACCAACTTGGTTAGCAGCTTCTTGGTGATGACGCCTGCGGCCACGCTCGCCGCAACGCTGATCCCGGCGCGGCTCGTCGCGTCCAGAAACTTCTGCGACGGCTCGACCGACCGGTCGAACAACTCCCCGAGCTGTACCTTTTCGGAAACGATCCAGTCGGGATAATCGCCGGGGATCTCGTACTCTGACAGCTTCTCGAGTGTGCTCACCTTGAGGAGCTCGGCCTGCCTGACAAACCCTTCGAGCGCGGCGTTGAGCTCGGAATCGTCAATCCCCTGCTCAATCTTTTCTTCGAGCCGGCTCGTCATGAAATCCTCGGCACTGCCTGTTACCATACTGGCAAGCTGCTCCCAGTCGGCAAACAGGCTGTAGTACCAGTCGAGGTAGCCATCTACGTTGGCGACGCGCGCGTCGAAGGAGGCGTTCACGAGCGGCACGAGGGTCGCCTCGGCGTCTGCCGCGAGCCTATCGGATTCCTCGCGCGCCTGAGCGAGCAGGTCGTCGACAGCCCGCAGGTCATAGCGCTTCCCGTCGAGCGTGTACACCGCGAGGCTAACCTGCTCTCGAATGATCTTCTGCGCCATCGTGTATTCGCCTGTCTGCACGATCTCGCCCGCCCGGGCATCTGCATAGCAGAAACCGCCCGCTAACATGAGCGGTAGCACGATCGAGGTCACGACGAACCTCTTCAACACCATCATGTCGGCCTTGTGCCCATCGAGGCTTTCCAGCCGGAAGAAGATGCGCTTGAGCTCGCCCGGCCTGATGGAGCAGACCGCCAGCTGCCCGGCGATTCCGAAGAACGCGCCGCCGTTGACGGCCACCAGCAAAGCGACGTACGAACCGAAGGAGCCGTCGGCCGCCTTCGTGAGGGCGTACGACGACAGCCCTCCCACGAGCGCGGATAGGTCTCCGACCTCAGAGGCAAGCGCCGAGGGCGAGCCCGCAAAGGGCTTCGGCGCTTCCATGAACGCCTGCGCAGCCATGGTGTAAGCCGGATGCGGAAGCGCGTACGTCGCCAGCGCGAACGCGACACACGCGAGCGCGCCCGTTATCAGCGCGCTGGCAAGGGCTGCGTATGACTCCTGCAGCAAGGGGGTCGCCTCTTTGCTCACGACCCGCAGCGCGATGGTCGAAACCGCTAGGTAGATCGGCACCGTCGCTGTGACCGAGACCCACATCGCCGCGCTCCACGTGGGGCTTTCCGCGATGAAGCCCGCCACCAGAAGGGCGGATGCGGCATAGCTCAGCACGAAGCAAACGATTCGGCCGTTGTTGACCCTGCCGAGGTGCGACTTCTCCTGAAAGTTGCGCTGCCTGGCTGTCTTGGCGATCACTGCGTGGTAGGTGACGCCCGTTGCGGGTATAGCGCTAAGCAGCGCCCATACGAGCCCGAGCGCCCACGCCGGCATCGCGGGCGCGAATCTGGACACGGCGAACAGCACGGCAACGAGCGCCGACGCCTTGAGCAGGTACCAGCCCCAACGCCCGAACCGAGTTGGGCCTCGCGCACCGTCAACGAGTTCGTTCATGGATGTGTCCTTCCACCAGGCTGGAGCAATCAGCAGCAACGCTGTTAGAACCATTCAATTGTAACGATGGTGGCGCCGATTTATCGGAACGAAAAGCAGGCTTTTGCTTCAGAGCGCTTGCACAAGCTGTTCAACTGCCTTACTTTCTGCCAGACCCGAAGTGGGGGCAATTCGATTTACGCGAACGCCATGCCGTAGATGGCCGAAAAGCCCTCGGCGCGTGCCTTTAACGCGAACGTGCCTGAAATTCTTCGAGAGCTCCTCAAATCTCTCCCTTCCATCCGCAGCACACGATACCTGGCATGGTCTATTTGCCAAAATACCTACACACTTCGGTAACGTCTGGGATTTCGTTCTCGCAATTTCCGCGCAGATGTGGCATTATCAGTGATGTCTGAGCGACGTACCCGAGCGGATGGCATACACGAGCCCCCAACGAAAAGCCCTCGAGCGTTAGCGACGGCATAAGGCAAGTTCCCTACGGGCTCCTCGAAGCGGCTGCCATCCCCGCTGAGAAGGAACCAAATTCTTAACAGGCCGACCTCCAAGCCAATGGAGGTCGGTCTTATTGTTGGGGATGGGGTAACGCATCTTCGCCCTAAATCGACGGGGGTGACGTACGTCTCCAGATGCTCGACGCAATGCGCGATAATCGGGTTATAGACCAAAACGATAATCCGGCGCTGCGCCCGTCCGCGTCGGGGAGGCCGAGCGTGGAATCGGCTTCGTTCTGCGCTCCTCGCGATGCTTGACGCCACTTTATAGGCGTTACCTTGAAACTGAAAGGTTCTTCTGACGCCGATCGTGTTATCTACATGAGCGCACAGGAAAAGTGCTTAGAGGTAATCCAACAAGCGTCGAAAAAGGAGCTCGAATG
>JAFUBE010000505.1 GCA_017460365.1 Eggerthellaceae bacterium | reverse complement strand
CGAAGCGGCCCGACAGCGGATCGTGCGGACGGCGGCGGAATTATTCATCATGTCCCTAGCGCGTACACTTTTATGAGCTCTCGGCTCGCCTGGCGCATGCGGCCGGCGCCGAGCGCGTTGGCCATCGACAGCAGCAGGCGCGTCTCCTGCGGCAGGTGGCGGCGCTCGTCGTTCCACGTGAGGTCCCAGAACTCGACAGCCAGGTCGGCCAGGTCGCCGTCGATCATCGGGAAGTTCAGCAGCGCCACGGGCCTGAACACGATCCCGTCAGCGCCCGAGCCCTCGCCCGCGCGGTAGAAGTAGGCGCGGTACTCCCCGTCGGCGGCCTTGCGGGTGGCCCGCTCGAAACCGAGCCCCTCCATCACGTCGTAGAGCGGCACGGGTTCGAAGGACTGCACCACCGTGAGTCCCTCGCCGACCGGCACCGCCTCGGCGCGCGCCTTCAGGCCCGGGAAGAAGTTGCCTTTGGCGCCGCGCACGTCGACGACCGGGAAACCCTCGGCCTTGCCCCACCAGGCGGGCGTGTCGCCGTCGGGCGAACCCGCGCCCGGTTCCCCGTGTGCTGCTGGGTTGGCGGCCGGGTCGGAACCGTCCGGCGAGCCCTGCGCGGCACCGACCTTGGCGGCGATGGCTGCGGCCAGCTCGTCCACCGGCATGCCCGACCGCTCGCTCATGTCCGCGACGGTCGCCTTCCTGACCATCACCTTGCCCATCGGCGTCTGCAGCATCCTGAACTTGCCGTTTATCTCGGCCATGCCCATCTTCATGAAGGGGTACTCCGCCAAGATGTCCGCCAGTTTCGTCTGCCCGTTGATCTCCATCTTCGACCTGCCTTTCATCCGTTGTGTTCGCTATAGCTAACTTACAGGTCCGGAGATTTCGATTCCGTTGTAATTACAACAGACGACGGATTTTTTCCCGGCTACCTTGTATCTCGGAAAGAGGTGGTTCGGATGATCAGAAGGGTCATACAGATAGACGAGGAGCGCTGCGACGGGTGCGGCATCTGCGCCGATGCGTGCCACGAGGGGGCCATTGAGATCGTCGACGGCAAGGCGCGCCTCACGCGAGACGACTACTGCGACGGCTTCGGCGACTGCCTGCCGGGGTGCCCGCAAGGCGCCATTTCGTTCGTGGAGCGCGAGGCGGCCGCCTACGACGAGGCCGCAGTGCAGGAGAGCAAGCGCCGGAAGGCGGGGCAGGGGGTCACGACCATGCAAGTAAGCAACGACGGCCATGCGGGCGGCTGCCCGGGATCGGCCATGCGCAGCTTCGACCGAAGCGGGTCCGAGTCGGCCAGCCACGAGGTGCCGACAGCGGCGATGCCGCAATCGCAGCTCGCCAACTGGCCCGTCCAGATCAAGCTCGCGCCCGTGCAGGCGCCCTACTTCGACGGGGCCAACCTGCTCATCGCGGCCGACTGCTGCGCGTACGCCTTCGCGGCGTTCCACGACCGCTTCATCCGCAACCGCACGTGCGTGATCGGCTGCCCGAAGCTCGACGGGACCGACTACTCGGGCAAGCTCGCCGAGATCATCGCCGGCAACGACGTGAAGAGCGTCACCATCTGCCGGATGGAGGTACCCTGCTGCGGTGGCCTCGAGCGCATGGCGACCGAGGCGCTCAGGCGCTCGGGAAAGTTCATCCCCTGGCAGGTCGTCACCTTCTCGCTCGACGGACGCATCCTGGATCAGTAGGGCGTTTCGGAACGAACGGGGAGGCCGTCTAAGAATAGCCCAAAGGAGTATCCCCCTTTTGGGCTATTCTTTGACGGCCTGGAGGTGCCAGCTCCTCGCCATAATTGCCCAGGGGAACACGTCCGCTCGGCTCACTCGTGGAGCAGTCGGGAATCGCCGCATACGCCTCGCCGAAGATCTGGCCCGACCCGCGCATGCCCATCACGCTCACGTTGCCCCAAACGTCCACGCTCTCGATGCGCACGGAGCCCTCGAGCACGAGCCCCACCTCGCGGATGCGGTCCCCCATCCGGTGTATGCGCTCGCCTGTCGAGTACGCGCGCTCGCGCATCCCCAAGCATCCGAGCATCCCCCCGATTTCCTCGACCGTCGACCCCTGGAACAGAGGCGTCGCTGCCAGCAATTCGCCGTCCCTCACGTTTCGTTCGCCCCTTCCCAAGAATCCGCCTCACATCGCGCCCAACCATTTGGCGAAAAGCGTTTCCTGATGTTGTAATTACAACATACATTCACGCCCGCGGTCGTTAACTTCTCCTCATCGGTTAAAACGAATCGGGAGAGAGGAACCTGATGAGCGAGAACATGTTTTGCTTCCAGTGCGAGCAGACGGCGAAGTGCGAGGCGTGCACGGGCGCGCGCGGCGTGTGCGGCAAGCCGCTCGACGTGGCGCTCGCGCAGGATGAGCTGACCGGCGCGATGATCGCCCTGGCGCGGACGTGCCAGGCGGCGGGCGCGGTGGGCGCCGACACGTACCGCCTGCTCGAGGACGGCCTGTTCGCGTGCGTGACCAACGTCAACTTCGACGAGGCCGACATCCGCGCGCTCGTCGAGAAGGTCCATGCCGAGACCGCAACCGTGGCCGCTGCCGGCAACTGCGTCGCAGGATCCGACTACGACATGGCCGGCATTTGGGGCGCCGACGAGGACATCCGCTCGTGCAAGTCGCTCGTGCTGTTCGGCATCCGCGGCGTGGCGGCCTACGCTTACCATGCTCGCGTGCTCGGCCGCACCGACGATGCAGTCGACGCCTTCTTCGTGGAAGCGCTCGCCGCACTTGCCGAGCCGGGTTCGGTCGACTCGCTCGTGCCGCTCGTGCTGAAGGTCGGCGAGGTCAACCTGGCCTGCATGGGCATGCTCGACGAGGCGAACACCCAGGCGTACGGCACGCCCGAGCCGACCGAGGTCACGCTCGAGGTCGAGCCCGGCCCGTTCATCGTCATCTCGGGCCACGACCTGCACGACCTGAAGCAGCTTCTCGAGCAGACCGAGGGCAAGGGCGTCAACGTGTACACCCACGGCGAGATGCTGCCGGCGCACGCGTACCCCGAGCTGAAGAAGCACGCGCACCTGAAGGGCAACTTCGGCACGGCCTGGCAGAACCAGCAGAAGGAGTTCGACAACCTGCCGGCGCCGGTGCTGTTCACCACGAACTGCCTCATGCCGCCGCGCGAGAGCTACGCCGACCGCGTGTTCGCGACCGGCCCGGTGGCCTACCCCGAGATCGCCCGCATCGGCGAGGGCAAGGACTTCACGCCGGTCATCGAGCGCGCGCTCGAGCTGGGCGGCTTCGCCGAGGCGCAGCGCTTCACGGGAATCAACGGCGGCTCCAAGGTCATGACGGGCTTCGCCCAGGGCGCCGTGCTCTCGGTCGCGGGCACGGTGGTCGACGCCGTGAAGTCGGGCGCCATCAAGCACTTCTTCCTGGTCGGCGGCTGCGACGGCGCGCGGCCGGGCCGCAACTACTACACCGAATTCGTGAAGGCGACGCCCGATGACACCGTGGTCCTCACGCTGGCGTGCGGCAAGTACCGCTTCAACGACCTCGACCTGGGCACCATCGGCGGCCTGCCGCGCCTGATGGACGTCGGCCAGTGCAACGACGCCTACAGCGCTATCAAGATCGCGGTCGCACTCGCCGAGGCGTTCGGCTGCGGCGTGAACGACCTGCCGCTATCCATGGTGCTCTCCTGGTACGAGCAGAAAGCCGTCTGCATCCTGCTCACGCTGCTGCATCTCGGCATCACCAACATCAAGCTCGGCCCGACGCTTCCTGCGTTCGTGAGCCCAAACGTTCTCGCCTTCCTAGTCGAGAAGTTCCAAATCGCCCCGACCACCACGCCGGAAGCCGACCTCGCCGAGCTCCTCGGAGCGTAGGGGCAAGCTGACAGCGGGAGCGCCCCCTCGACCTTCCCGGGAGCCCTCCCGCAAACACGCGCACCCCTGCCTGTTTTACCGGGACAGGGCCTGCTTTTGATCCCGGGGCAGGACTTTGCAAAACATGCAAGCTGAACCTACGCGCAATGCGCACCTACATTTCGCCCCAGCAGCCTCCGCGTTATGAGGTCGCGTTGTGTCCAGGCTCATGTGGTGTGCTTGAGATTAACGCGCAGCGATCCTGCGAATGCCCTCCAGGCTCGAAGCTTCCTCAAGCACCGCGATCAGGTCAGAGGCCTGGTAGAAGGCCCCGCGCTTCGCGTTGCCCATCTTCGCGAGGACGCCCCGCTCGCAAGCCGTCTCGACCAGGTTGCGGGCCGCGCGATCGGTAATGCCGAGACGCGAAGCCACGAAGGCGACGTCGACCACCGGCTGCTCGACGAGCAGCGCGGGAAGCCGGTGCGACGCGGAGCCCGCGCGGTCCGTGTTCGCGGACGCCCACCCGTCGAGGGCCTCGTCCACGTCTGAAGCGATGCGCGACCCGATGACGGCGGCGAGCTCGAGCGCGTCCGCGAGGCACTCGATCATCGGCTCGAAGGCCCCATCGTGATAGGCGTCGAGCGCTCCCATGTAGCGCTCGACGTCGTGCAGGAGCCCGGCCGACACCGGTAGCATCGTGTGCAGGAGCACCTCGTCGGAGGAGAGCATGCGGTGCAGCAACGCGCGGCCCGTGCGGCCGTTGCCGTCCGTGAAGGGGTGGATGGTCTCGAACTGCGCGTGGAAGATGGCGGCTTTCGCGATTGGCGGGATGTCATCGCGGATGCCGAACGCCACGAGGTCCTCAAGGCAAGGCCGCACGAGGTCGGCATGCGGGGGCACGAACGTCGCCCCGTGCGGGCTGTAGGGGGACCCTCCAATCCACACTTGCTCTTCGCGCAGGCCGAGAGCCTCGCGCGTTCCCCTCATGAGCACGTCGTGGATGGCGCAGATGGAGTCGATGCCGATATCCCCGCTCTGCCCGAGAGCCTCGCGCATCGCGGCGACGTTGCCTGCGATGATCAGCGCGTTGGCTGGCGCCTTGCTGCTGAGCTCGGCGAGCGCGACGTTGCGCACGCTCGAGGTGAGCCTCTCGATCTGCGAGCTCGATGACGACTCGCTGCGGAGCAGGAGCGCGGGGAGCGGCCAGTCGCGCGCCGCCTGCGCCTGGTCGAAGCGCGCGAGGGAGACTTCCACTTCGGTGAGGTGCCGCGCGAGTTGCGCAGGGATCTCCACGGAAAGCGCAGCGATGCTGGCGGGAACCGCCGCCTCGTAGGTCGGCAGGATCTTGCGCCTGCGGCTCTTGGGGACGAGCGCCAGCTCGTCGGGGTCCCGTTCCCAGTCGCACGCCTCGTATGTAATGCCCGGCCACATCGCGGCTCCTTGGTGTTCAGTATAGTTTCGTCTTCTTTTACGGAAGTATATTTTATTTCACTTCCGTTAATGAAGCAAGACAAGCAGCGAGCAGGCGACCTTCGGGGGCAATTCCGAAGCCAGCATCTCCTGCCTCCGGAGCAGGGTCTTGTAGTAGGCCTTGTCCACAGCGAAGTCCCCGCCGTAGTACTTGATCTCGCACATGTTGACGATGCCGTCGTCCCTGATTAGCAGCAGATCGATCTGCGTGCCCAGTTCGAGCACGTTGACGCAGCTCTCTGCATCGAACTGCGCAATCCAGCGCGGGTCCGCAAGAAGCTGCGCGAGCCATGCTTCGATGTAATCAAGCCCTAAGAGTTGCGGATTGACGGGTTCGCTCAGCCGGTAATCGATGTCGCAGGGCACCTTGTGCGTGGCGAGGGGTTT
>JAFUBE010000504.1 GCA_017460365.1 Eggerthellaceae bacterium | reverse complement strand
GGGAGACGTGCGGTACCGCGGGCGCCACCCGAAACATGACAGATCGTGTCTGACGGGAAGTGTCACACGGGGGATGAAGGCGCATCTCCCTAGAGACTGCCCCACTTTGGGTCTGGCGGTAAGTGGGGCGGCGAACATAGACCTCTACGCAACGGCTTCTGCGGTGGCGAGGGGGTTGATTTCAGTCGTAGTCTCTCCCGTGATGTCGGTGTCTCGTAGCACCACGCGCGAAGCTCCAGCCTGTTCGGGCAGGTCGTACATCACATCCATCAGCACGCGCTCGCAGATGGAACGCAGCCCGCGGGCTCCCGTACCATGCTCGACGGCCTCATGCGCGATTGCGCGCAGCGCCCCGTCGGTGAACACGAGCTCGGATTTCTCAAACTCGAACATTTTCTTGTACTGCTTCACAAGAGCGTTTTTCGGCTCGACCAGAATTTTCACCAAATCGTCTTCGGTGAGCGCCGACAACGACGTTATAACGGGAATGCGCCCTACGAACTCGGGAATCATACCGAACTTGTTCAGGTCTTCGGGCAGCACCTGCGCGAGTAGGGCTGCATCGTTGGCCTCCTTGCTCTCGGGAAGCTCAGAATTGAAGCCGATCGAAGACGAGCCCACGCGCTCGGCGACGATATCGGTAAGCCCCACGAACGCACCGCCCAAGATGAACAGGATGTTCGTTGTGTTTATGGGAATGAGCTCCTGTTGCGGATGCTTGCGCCCGCCTTGCGGCGGCACGGAAGCATCGGTGCCTTCGACGATTTTCAACAGCGCCTGTTGCACGCCTTCGCCCGATACATCGCGAGTGATTGAAAGGTTTTCGGCCTTACGGGCGATTTTGTCGATTTCATCGATGTAGATAATGCCGATTTCAGCGCGTTCGATGTTGAAATCGGCGGCAGTTATGAGCTTGAGCAAGATGTTCTCGACATCTTCGCCGACATAGCCGGCTTCGGTGAGCGTGGTGGCATCTGCGATTGCGAACGGCACCTGCAAGGTGCGGGCGAGCGTTTGCGCAAGCAGCGTCTTGCCCGATCCGGTGGGGCCGAGCAGCAAGATGTTGCTCTTGGCGAGTTCTACTTCGTCGTCGGACGCATCGTCGATGCTGATGCGCTTGTAGTGGTTGTACACGGCCACCGAAAGAGCGCGCTTGGCTTCTTCCTGGCCGACGACGTAATCGCTCAAGCGCTCGTAGAGCTGATGGGGCGTAGGAAGATTGCCGAGGATATCACGTGGCGACGGCGTTTCCGAACCAACGGAGCGAACCGTACCGTCGAAATCGAGTAACGTGTCGTCGGAATCGACGAAATCGATGCTGCCATCGGGATTAGGCTGCATCTGCATGACGAGGTCGCGCATGACAGCCTCCGCGCACGTGGCGATGCACTCATCGCAAATGTGAATCCCATCGGGACCGGCGACCATGGCCGCAACCTCTTCGGGACGTTTGCCGCAAAAAGCGCATTCAAAACCTCCGCGCTGCCTGTCTCGAGTGCTCAATCCGTACCCCTTCCATTCGAGACGCCGCATTCACACGAAGCTATATGATAGCGCATTTCGGGTTTATCCCCACCCTCCCCCAGG
>JAFUBE010000503.1 GCA_017460365.1 Eggerthellaceae bacterium | reverse complement strand
TCTCATCCCGTCCAAGCGGGGATGTGAGCCCATGCAACAAGAATAGCAGTTGTTGTACGCGGACATTCACAAATCGCCGGGTTTTACCCGGCTTTAACCAAGCGCCGCCGCACGCCGCGCGGCGGTGATGCGATCAGGCAAGGGGAGCGGAGCGGGCCGGTAAGCCGGGTTCTGTCGTTGGACGGCCATTTATCTAGGACGGCAGTCGCCTGCCGTCTCGAGCGCGCAACCCAGACGCGTGGTGGGCCACCACATAGCGCCCCTATTTGCGTTTGCTCCGGATGGGGTTTACCAAGCCACGCCGTTGCCGACGCGCTGGTGCGCTCTTACCGCACCTTTTCAGCTTTTCTCCCGCTCACGCAGGGGAGTTTCCTTTTCTGTGGCACTTTCCGTCGGGTCGCCCCGCCCAGCCGTTAGCTGGCATCCTGCCCTGCGGAGCCCGGACTTTCCTCATGCGAACGCACGCGACCGCCTGGCCCACTCAAGTAGGTTATTGTAGCAAACGATATGGAACGCGAGCCTTCGATATGCGCGCTCGTCGCTGCGAGCGATTTCAACGCCGAGCACTTTGCCGCCTGCCAAGCCGACGGCGTGTTCGACTACGTCATCGCCGTAGACGCGGGATTCGCGCATTTGGAATCGGTCGGCTGCACGCCCGATCTCGCGCTCGGCGACTTCGACTCGCTCGGCTACGTTCCCAGGTGCAAGAAGGTTGCACGCCATCCTGTCCATAAGGACAAAAGCGACCTCGAGCTTGCTCTTGATCGCGCGATGAATCGTGACTTCACTGATTTAGTGGTGTACGGCGCTCTCGGCGGTCGGCTCGATCACACGGTTGCCAACCTGCAGCTTTTGGCTCGGTATGCCGAAGCTGGCGCCAATGTCACGGCCATCGGGCTTGATAGCGCGGCGCGCTATATCGTCGGCCCCGATGTGTACGATCTTCCACTGCACGATGCGGGTACGGTGTCGGTTTTCGCCATGACGCCCGAGGCACACGGCGTCATCGAGCGGGGCATGGAATATTCCATCGACGACGAAACCCTCGGCAACCGCACCACGCGCGGCCTTTCCAACGAGCTCATCGGCCAAGAAGCCGCCATCGCCGTCGAAGCCGGCACCCTGCTCGTCTTCCATCCCCTCTGATGCACCTGCGTGACATTTATCGTCAGACACGATCTGTCATTTTCGCGGGGAGTCTTCCTGTTCCGCAAACCGCACCGCGAAAATGACAGATCGTGTCTGACGATAAATGTCACGCCGTCTCAAGAGTGGCGCATCGCGCCTGCGCCGGACACGGGTATAATGTCGGTTACGGGGAGCTTGCGGGAACGGCAGGCTGAGAGGGGGCGCGCCCGCTCCGACTCGCGGAACCTGTTGGGTAATGCCTACGAAGGGAGTCTCATGGATCTATCTGCTCTGTCTGCTGCGCTGAAAAACGTCCGCGCCTCTACGCCACTTGTGCATTGCATCACCAATTACGTCACGGTGAACGACTGTGCGAATGCGCTGCTGGCGTGCGGGGGAAGTCCCATCATGAGCGACGAGCCGCTCGATGTGGAAGACATTCAGACCATTTGCGGCGGCCTGGTGCTGAACATAGGAACGCTCAACGAACGCACGATCGCCGGCATGCATGTAGCGGGGAAGCGCGCGACCGAACTGGGACATCCCATCGTGCTCGACCCGGTCGGCGCTGGCGCGTCAGCGCTTCGAACGAAGACGGCGTCTGATTTGCTCGACGCATACGATATCGCCGTCATCAGGGGGAACATGTCCGAGATGAAGGCCCTCGCGGGAGCGGCGGCTACCACGCGCGGGGTGGACGTGAATCCCGACGATGCAGTGACCGAAGGCAACCTCGCCGAAAGCGCGGCGTTCGCCAAGGCTCTTGCCGCGAAGGCGGGCTCTATCGTTGCGGTTACGGGCGCAATCGATTTGGTGGCCGACGCGGAACGTGCTTACGCCATTCGAAACGGCTCGCCCATCATGGGCAAGATAACGGGAACGGGCTGCATGCTCACCTGCGTCACCGCTGCATACGCCGTTGCCAACCGCGATCAGCTGCTCGAAGCTGTCGTCGCCGCCGTCGCAGGAAGCGGTGTGGCGGGCGAAATGGCCGCAGCGCGCATGCAGCCGGTCGACGGAAACGCCAGTTTCAGAAACTACCTCATCGATGCGTACTTCAACATCAATGGTCAGGCGCTCGAGGCCGTTGCCCGTGTGGAAGAGCTCTAACATGCACTCGCTCAAAGATGCCATGCTGCTGTATGCGGTGACCGACCGCGCCTGGCTGGGCGCACGTACGCTCGCCAGCTGCGTGCGGGACGCGATAGAAGGTGGCGCCACGTTCGTGCAGCTGCGCGAGAAAGTGGCGCCACGGGATGAGATTCTCGGCCTCGCACGCAAACTCGGTGCTATTTGCCGTGAATCGGGAATCCCGTTCGTGGTCGACGACGATGTCGACATCGCGATGGAGTCGGGTGCCGACGGCGTGCATGTGGGGCAAGACGACATGGCTTGCGTCGAAGCGCGGCGCCGCTTGGGTTCCAGTGCCATAGTCGGCGTGTCGGTTCAAACGGTCGAGCAAGCTCTGCGGGCTCAAGCCGATGGGGCCGACTACCTGGGAGTTGGCGCGCTCATTCCGACTCCCACAAAACCCGATGCGGTCGATGTCACGTTCGAAGAACTGCGCGCCATTTGCGATGCGGTCTACATCCCGGTCGTGGGTATCGGAGGGTTGAATGTGCGCACGATCGGTCAGTTGAAAGGTTCGGGCGCAGATGGTGCGGCAGTCGTTTCCGCCATTTTCGCAGCGCAGGACTGTCGTGCTGCCGCGCGCGAGCTTCGCAGCATTTGCGAAGCCACCTTCCGGTAAAAGCCAGACGAATGCATACGAGGTTCTAACGATGAAATCTGTACTCACCATTGCCGGCTCCGACTCGTCGGGCGGAGCCGGCGTTCAGGCCGACATCAAGACAATCGCGGCGCACCACCTGTTCGCCCAGTCGGCGATCACTGCGCTCACGGCGCAAAACACGATGGGAGTGTATGGCGTGTTCGACGTGCCGCCCGAGTTCGTCGCCCAGCAGATCGACGTCGTGTTCGGCGACATCCGCCCCGATGCGGTGAAAATCGGCATGGTTTCGTCGGCGGTCATAGTGGAAGCGATTTCAAGTGCGCTTGTGCGCAACGAGGCGCGCAACATCGTGGTCGACCCGGTCATGGTGGCGACAAGCGGCTCTAACCTTGCGAGCAGCGAGGCGGTGGTCGCCTTGCGGAAACGCCTGATGCCGCTCGCAACGGTCGTCACGCCGAACATACCCGAAGCGGCAGCTTTGTACGGCACTGATGTGACGACGTCGGCTGAGCAAGAGGAAGCAGCGTGTGCGATTGCGCGTGAAATCGGGGCTGCCGTGCTCGTGAAGGGCGGCCATGGTGTTCACGATGCCAACGACGTGCTCGCGCTGCCCGACGGCGCGGTCGTCTGGTTCAACGCCGAGCGCATCGACAACCCGAACACTCACGGAACCGGATGCACGCTGTCGAGCGCCATTGCCTGCGGGTTCGCCCAGGGCCTTTCGGTAGAAGGGGCCGTGCGCCAAGCGAAGGCGTATCTGTCGGGAGCCTTGGCCGCTCAACTCGACCTCGGCCGCGGCTCAGGGCCGCTCGATCACATGTGGCGAAACGCGCGCGCTTAGTGTGACACTTCACGTCAGACACGATCTGTCACTTTCGCGGGGAGATTCG
>JAFUBE010000502.1 GCA_017460365.1 Eggerthellaceae bacterium | reverse complement strand
GAACACATGTCACAACTAGACGCCCTCGAGGCAGAATCGATATTCATCATGCGGGAGGTGGCCGCCGAGTGCGAGCGGCCCGTCATGCTGTATTCAATCGGCAAGGATTCGTCGGTGATGATGCACCTGGCGAAGAAGGCGTTCTGGCCCGAGCGTCCGCCGTTCCCGTTCCTGCATGTGAACACCACTTGGAAATTCCACGAGATGATCGAGTTCCGAGATCGCGTCATGAGCGAGAACGGTTTCGAGTTCATCGAGTATATAAACCAGGACGGCGTGCGTCGCAACATCAACCCGTTCGATCACGGCGCGGCTTACACCGACATCATGAAGACCGAGGCTCTGAAAGCCGCGCTCGCCGAGTACGGTTTCACCGCGGCTTTCGGCGGTGCACGGCGTGACGAGGAGAAATCGCGCGCGAAAGAGCGCGTGTTCTCGTTCCGCGACGCCAACCAGGTGTGGGATCCGAAAGACCAGCGTCCCGAGCTGTGGAGCCTGTACAACACCCGCATCCATCCCGGCGAGAGCATCCGCGTGTTCCCCTTGTCGAATTGGACGGAAAAAGACATATGGATGTACATCCAGCGGGAGCAAATCGAAATCGTCCCGCTCTATTTCGCGGCCGAGCGCCCCGTCGTCGAGCGGAACGGCCAGCTCATAATGGTCGATGACGATCGCATGAGGCTAGATCCCGGTGAAGAAGTGCGCCTCGAGAAGGTGCGTTTTCGCACGTTGGGGTGCTATCCGCTGACCGGTGCCATGCGCTCCGATGCCGACACGCTCGACGCCGTCATTGCAGAAACGCTCGGTGCGGTATCGTCTGAGCGCACGAGCCGCATCATCGACTCGGATGGAGGTTCGGCGAGCATGGAGAAACGCAAGCGCGAGGGATATTTCTGATGCCTGATCTTTTGAAGTTCTTGACGTGCGGCAGCGTGGACGACGGAAAGTCCACGCTCATAGGGCGCATGCTATATGATGCGAAGCTTCTGTTCGCCGATCAGGTGCAAGCTCTCGAGCTTGAAAGCCGCACGGGTTCGGCGGGCGGCGGAATCGATTACGCGCTGCTGCTCGACGGCTTGGCGGCCGAACGCGAGCAGGGCATCACGATCGACGTGGCCTACCGGTACTTCAACACCGAGCGCCGGAGCTTTATCGTGGCCGACGCTCCGGGGCATGAGCAGTACACCCGCAACATGGCGGTTGGCGCGAGCTTTGCCGATCTTGCGGTTATCTTGGTCGATGCATCGAAGGGCCTGCTCGTGCAGACCCGCAGGCATGCGCGTATTTGCTCGCTCATGGGCATCCGACATTTCGTGTTTGCCGTGAACAAGATGGACACGGTAGGTTACGAGCATGCTGCATTCGCACGCGTCGAAGACGACATCGAAGATCTCATGGATCCTTTCCCCTTCGATTCGCTCGAGGTCATACCCTTGTCGGCTTCGGAGGGGGACAACGTGACCGAGGCGTCGAAGAACATGCCTTGGTACGATGGGCCTACGTTGCTCGCTTATCTCGAAGATGTCGATACGGGCGTGCATGCCGCTGAATCGGGTTTCACCATGCCGGTTCAGCGCGTTTGCCGTCCCGACAGCTCGTTTCGGGGGTTTCAGGGCACGGTGGCGACGGGTCGCGCGACAATCGGCGATGAAGTGCGCGTCATTGGAACTGCGACGTCTGCTAAAATCGACGGCCTGTATATCGGCGACCGCTCGGTCGAAGAGGTGGTCGTCGGGCAGGCGTGCACGATTACGCTGGCAAGCGAGATCGACGTTTCCCGTGGCAACGTGCTCGCATGCGCCTCGCAGGCGCAATCGGGGTCTTTCTTCACCGCCAAGCTGCTGTGGATGGACGATACAGATCTGCTGCCCGGCAAGAACTACCTCTTCAAGATCGGCACGAGGACCGTTCCCGGGGTGGTGATCGCGGTAAACCACCGCATAAACGTCAATACCGGAGAACACGAGCAGGCCGATCGCATCGTCAAGAACGAAATCGCCGATTGCGATATCTCGCTCAGCGAGAAGGTCGCCTACGAGCGGTTCGAAGACAACCGCGCTCTCGGGTCGATGATTCTGATCGATCGGTTGACGAACCGGACGGCGGGTTGCGCCGTAATCGAGCACCTGATCGACCGGTCAGATAACCTAACCTGGCATACCATGGACATCAACCGCGAGACGCGCGAGGCCCACATGCAGCAGCGTGCGGCAACGCTTTGGTTCACCGGCTTGTCCGGCTCGGGCAAGTCGACGCTCGCCAATGCCGTCGAGAAGCGCCTGCATGCACGCGGTCGGTTCACGATGTTACTCGACGGCGACAACGTGCGGCTCGGGTTGAACCGCAACCTGGGCTTCAGCGAAGCGGATCGCATCGAGAACATCAGGCGCATCGCGGAAGTGGCCAAGCTCATGAACGATGCGGGCCTCATCGTGCTGACGTCGTTCATATCGCCGTTCGTCCGCGACAGGCGCAGCGCAGAGGAGATAATCGGCGATGAGAGCTTCGTCGAGATTTACGTGTCCACTCCGCTCGAGGTCTGCGAACAGCGCGATGTGAAGGGGCTCTACGCGAAGGCGCGCGCAGGCGAACTCGCCGATTTCACAGGTATTTCAAGTCCCTACGAAGCTCCCGTGAAACCTGCGCTCACGGTCGACACGAGCGTCGAGTCGATCGACGATGCGGTCGAGCGCATCGTGGCCTACTGCGAGCAGTCGCAGTGGTAGTCACCCACGAACGTGCGCCGGTAGGTTCCATTGAGCGGGTCCCGCCCCAGGTATATCGGGCGCTGCTCGCGCTCGGCCCGGGGAACCTCTATCGCGATCACCTCGCGCCCGCGTATCGTCTGGAGGCTCAGG
>JAFUBE010000501.1 GCA_017460365.1 Eggerthellaceae bacterium | reverse complement strand
TGCGCGTCGTGCCCGCCAAGGGCTGGAAGCTGAAGAAGCTCTACAGCGGCTTCTCCGAGCGCAACTCGCTCAGGGTACGCAACGGCGCCGAACTCGGCGGTTCGCTCGTCGTGCGCGCCGTGCTGAAGAACGAGAGGACCGGCGTGCGCGAGACGATAGAGTTCCGAAACGGGGCGTGAGCGGGAGAGCCGAAGGAGTCCGCGGGCGTCCCGCAGGCCCCGGCATGGCCGGCGGGCGGCGGAAGCCTTGCGATTGGCCCGAATGCGCGAGCCCGCAGCCAACCGCACGTCCTCGTCGCCGAGAAGATTGTATCGACGGTGAATCGGAACCTGGGAGATGATCTTGGGTATGTCATGAGCCACCGTTACCGCCACTCGCTTCGCGACAAGTCGGCTGTCGAGGAGGCCGCCGAGCGTTACAGCGAAAAGCAGGTCGGGAACATGGCCGATTGCATTAGGTCACGCGACATGACCGGGTTCGTCGAGCGCTGCGTTGCCTACGTCGTCGTCGCGGTGAAGGCGTGGAAGGCCGCGCGCGACCGTCGCGAGCTGCTCGACCGCCTCGGCGCCGCAGACGATGCGGCACCTGCGCCCCGCCTCATGTACGGCGGGATACGAGGGTTGATAAACGACGGTGTGGCGGCGATGATGGCGATGCGTCAGCAGATGCAGCAACAACAGCAGCGCACGATCCCGATATACGTCGGCGATGGCGACGGAGGCGGTTCCATCCGCTGGTTCGGCCGCGGGTTGGGTCGCGGATATACGCAGCGCAGCGCGCAAGTGCGCCCCGTTCCGCAGCCGCAACGTGGACGTCAGCACAGCGGGCCGTCGCTGTAGTTGTCGAACCGAAGTCGAAAACAAAAGCCGCACGTCCCGTGGCGGGGCATGCGGCTTGCTTTTCATCTGTTGTGTCATAACTCCATGACCATGGCGTTGGCACCGTCAAGCGCCGCCATGCCGGCCTCGCCATGCGCCTGCGCATGGGCTCGTCGCCCTCGACGCGGATGGACGCGCGTCCTCGGACGCAAGATGGGCCACCATCCGGGGAGCCTCGCCGCCCGATCGGCCGCGCTCTACTGCTCGGGGCAATCGTGCCCCTGGCTTTCCATGTAAGACGCTCCGCGGTCCACGCAGAACACCACCCTGGCCGATTTTTTTTTGCTTGCTGTTCTGCACGGATTATCTTCAAGCCTGGGAGATGAGGAGCACCGCCGCCCGCAGCCCCTTCGAGGTCGTCCAAGCTCAGCTCGGCGCTCGCTCCCTCATCTGCTGCCATGTTCTCGGAACCCATGTCTGCCTCCATCTGTTTGGTTATCTGACGTCTTGCTTATTGTGCTCCGATGACGGTTGAACCATCTCGGGTGGTTACAGCGCTGGTCTGGGTGTGATGGCGATCTTCTCGTCGGTGCAGGGGCGAGCGCGTGCGGCGGTATAACGTGATCGTCAGAGGTCGGACGTCGGGCACCAACGTGCATCTGGTCGCGGGGCGCTGGCTTTGACACCGGCAAGCCAATCGAGTGTTGCTAACGTTAGCATGACGTGTAGGCTCGGCGACGCTGCGTCGCCCCGCTCGCCATGCCGTCACACCCGAACCCGACTCGTCTGGCGGGTCTATAGCGCTGCGTTAATGATATATGTCGTATCTGGTTTTGCATTCGGGTCTCTCGGTATAGGGGTTCTCGACTTTTTGAGTGGGAAGGCATCGTCTCCCGCATCGCCGCCGACACCCATAAGATGCTTGCCGACGATTCCGGAAACCATCCCACCCCTGAAACCGAAGAAATACTGCTGTCCATCCTGCAAACAGACAAGCCGCTGAGCATCCGCGAGATAGCGGGCCTGATGGGCAAAACGGTCCCGAGCACGCGCTACCATGTGAGCAAGCAGGTCGACGTGGGTTTGGCGGTGCCGACCGCTTCGAGTACGAGCCGAAACCGGAAGTATCTCAGTAAGCAAGAAGCCTCACTCTAGAAACAAGCGCCATCACTCAAAAGTCAGTCGAGTTTGTGCGCGGTTCGTAACTACGAATCGCGTCGAATCGCATAGAACTCGAGAACTTCTGTCATGACGCGCCTTTCGACTATCGGGATTCTGCCATTCGGACATGGCTATATCGTGGAGCGGAAAACGCCGAGGACGGCCGTCCCGGGAATCCGTTTTCTGCGCAAATCCACCGCCGTTGAACAATCGATTTCGCAAAATGCTCTTCCATCGGCAGGAGGATTCGGCCCATTTTAAGCGCTAGAAACAAGGGGAAGTGCATTATCATGGGCAAAAGCACTTGGCAGCCGTTGGCGTCCGCGCGTTTGGAGCGAACCTGCGGCACGGCGGGCCGCCGCACCGCACTCGATAATGAAGGGCACGTTCGCATGAAGAAACTGCACCTCGTGGGAATCGGTCTGATCACGGCTTGCCTGTTGCTGACGGCGTCGTGCGCCCAAGCCCCGCAAGCTTCCCAGCAAAGCGCCTCGCAGGCTTCCTCGCAAAGCGCAGCGCAGGAACCGGAAACGGTCGACGAGGGCGTAAACACCCAAATCACCGTCAGCTACGGCGGAAACCATGCCGGAAACGCCGGCTACTTCCTTTCCAAGGGCGATTCCGTCGCCGTGATCTCGCCTTCCGCCCTGCCCAGCCAAGAGCAGGTCGACGCCGTGGTCGCCGGCCTGAAGGGCTGGGGCTACGCGCCCGTCGAAGGCAAGCACGTAACGCAGCAGGACCGCACGCTGGCCGACTGCGTCGAGGACCTCACCTGGGCGCTCCAAGACCCGACGGTCAAGGCCGTGTTCTGCGTGCGCGGCGGCTACGGCGCCTCCGAGGTCATGGACGCGATGCAGCTCGACCTGATCGCCCGGGCGAGCAAGCCCGTGATCGGCTACAGCGACATCACCACGCTGCACTCCGCCTGGACGCGGGCCGGCCTGCCCTCGGTCCACGCCTCCATGAGCGCCGCGTTCGACGACTTCCCGCAGGAGTGCGCCGAAGCCGAGCGGCGCATGCTCGCAGGCGAGACCCCGGCCTACACGTGCAAGGGCTCGGGGTTCGACAAGCAGGGCAAGGCCGAGGGCGTCCTGATCGGCGGCAAACTGTCCACCTTCACGTCGGTTCTCGGCACGGCCTGGGATTGCACCCAGACCGACCAGCCCTACATCCTGTTCCTCGAGGACGTCGGCGAGGACGTGCAGCACGTCCACCGCTACATCGCCATCTTGAAGCACCTGGGCGTGCTCGACCGCGCTTTCGGCATCGTGTTCGGCGAGTGGACCGAGGTCCCCACCGACATGGACGACTACGACGGCAGCTCGCGCGGCGGCACGTTCGCGTCGACCAACGAGATGATCGCCCGCCAGTACCTGGCCGGCTTGGACTGCCCCGTGGCGTTCGGCTTCCCCGCGGGCCACGGCGACAACAACTACCCGTTGCTGATGGGCGCGACGGCGCAGCTCGACGTGGCGGACGGCGGCTTCACCATCAGCTGGAGCCCCGGCGAATAGACCAGCAACGCCCCGGCACCGCCCGCAGGCATCGTTGAAGTTCATCGGATCGCCTCATCGTATCATGTCGCCGCACGACCCTTGCAAGGCCTGCGCCGACTGCCGTTTCACGCTTCCTTGCATTCATACGCTCGGACGGCGCATTCCATCCTGCGGAAGCGGAAATAGTACGGCGCACACGACCGGGCTGCCCGAAAGAGCCGCAGGACGTGAAGGCCGGTGAAGAACGCCCGGGACGGAACAGCGCCCACGTGCGTATAAGGCAGGAAGGCCCGATGTGGGGCCGCATGGACTGAAAGGAGCGGGGCATGGATTTCAACGAGCTGACCGAGGAGCAGAAGGCCAAGGCTCGCGCGGCGAAGACCCCCGAGGAGATCCTGGCGCTGGCCAAGGAGGAGGGCTACGAGCTTTCGGATGAGGAGCTTGAGTCCATCTCGGGTGGCAAGAAGTGGGGCTTCGTCTGCAGCGTAGAAGCGTACTAACAACTGGTACACGAAAACAAATCCGCCCGCTCGGGCCGGGGCTTGCCCCACCCGAGCGGGCGGATTTGTCATCGCTCAGCAACCGTCGGCTGCCCTGGCGGAAGGGGCGGTTGCGAACGCGCAGCGCCGTGTTCTTGCGGTCGTCCGGCTACTCGACGCCGAACGAAAACGACGACGAGCTTTCGTTGTCGCGCCGGGCCTCCATCATCTTCTCGAGCT
>JAFUBE010000056.1 GCA_017460365.1 Eggerthellaceae bacterium | reverse complement strand
CACAAGATAACCGATCTCACCGACGAGCCCGCAATCCAGCGCGAACTCGTTCTCTTCAAGGTGAATGCGCCGGCGGAGCGGCGCGGGGAGGTCATCCAGATCGCGAACCTGTTCCGCGCGAGCGTTGTCGACGTGGGCAAGAACTCGCTCACGATCGAGGCGACCGGTGACGAGAGCAAGATGCAGGGTATCGAAGATTTGCTGCGTGGATACGGAATACGGGAAATCACGCGAACGGGCAAGATCGCCATGTCGCGCAATTCGAAGGAATAGGCGGGAAACCGTTCTTCCAGACCAAGGCATTTCATGCCGCATGCCGCATCTTCTCGGGTGTCGTGCGCGTGAACGTGGTTTAATGGGTGCAGCCGCAAAATCAACGACGGGGGAGGGCAACCGTGGCAGCGAAGAGAGTGTTGATCACCGACGTAATCGACCCGGCCGGCATCTCGGTTTTGAAGACGCGCGGGTTCGATGTGGATGTGAAGCTCGATTTGGAAGAGGACGCGCTTGCCAAATGCGCTGGCGATTACGACGGCATGATCGTGCGTTCGCGCACTCAGGTTACGCGCAAGGTCATCGAGGCGGCCGGCGGGCGGCTCCGCGTGATCGGGCGCGCCGGCATCAGCATCGACAACATCGACCTCGAAGCGGCCACCGAAGCCGGAATCGTCGTGTGCAACGCCCCGAATTCCAATATCATGTCCGCGGCCGAGCATGCGATGGCCATGCTGCTCAGCTGCGCGCGCAACATTCCGCAAGCGAACCAGTCCATGCATGCTGGCGAATGGGATACGGGCAAGTTCAAGGGCGTCGAACTCTATGAGAAAACGCTCGCCATCTTCGGTCTCGGTCGCGTCGGCGGCCTCATCGCGCAGCGCGCGGCTGCTTTTGGCATGAACCTCATTGCATACGATCCTTATTGCAGCAAAGAGCGTGCGATCGCGCTCGGCGTGGAGCTTTACGAAGATATGGAGGACATGCTTCCCATAGCCGACTTCATCACGGTTCACATGCCCAAGACCGCCGAAACCGAGGGAATGTTCGGCCCTGAGCAATTCGCCGCCATGAAAGACGGCGTCATCATCGTGAACGTCTCGCGCGACGGCATCTTCGACTTGAAGTCGATGGGCGATTTCATCGCCGCCGAGAAGATCGCCGCGGTCGGGTTCGACGTGTTCGATGACGAGCCGTGCTCGACGTCGCCCTTGCACGAGTTCGAAAGC
Organism: Eggerthellaceae bacterium; assembly: GCA_017460365.1. GTDB lineage: Bacteria > Actinomycetota > Coriobacteriia > Coriobacteriales > Eggerthellaceae > UBA9715. Next base: position 902 of record JAFUBE010000056.1, on the reverse strand, counting down.
GCCATCATCACGCCGCATATCGGCGCGGTCACGGTCGAAGCGCAGCGCCGCGCGGGCGTGCAGATCGCAACGTTCGTCGCGCAGGGCCTGTCTGGGTCGGTTGTGCCGACCGCCGTCAACATGTCAAACGTTCCACCCGAGGTCATGGACAAGTTCGGCCCGTATCTCACCGCGTGCCAGACGATGGGTCGCATCATCTCGCAAATCGAGGAAGACGTGCCGCGCCAGCTCACGCTCACTGCAAGCGGCACGCTCGCGAGCGCCGATGCTTCCATGTTGCTCGCCAGTGCGCTCAAAGGCCTCATTTCGTACAAGAACATCGGGGCGGTCACAGGCGCGAACGCCGAGGCGGTCGCCCAGCGCCACGGCATCGATGCAACGCTGAGCTCGCAGGTGAGCGCCAACGGGTACGATTCGTCGCTCACGCTGGCGACAGGCGATAGCCAGATTGCTTGCACGCTGTACGGAACCGACCGCCCGGCGCGCATCATATCGCTGTTCGGTTATAGCCTCGACATAGAACCGGCAGCCCAGTCGCTTATCGTCTGCTACAAGGATGCTCCGGGTCGCGTCGGCGTCATCGGGTCTATTCTCGGCGATGCCGGCATCAACATCACGACCATGCAAATAGGCAAGCGACCCGATTCCGAGAACGTGATCGTGTACCTCAACATAGAAGGCGACGTCACCGACGGAATCCTCGACAAGCTCCACTCGAACATAACCGACCTGCAAGACCTGTGGTACGTGCAGCTCTAGCACGGCGCTTCCGCCCCACATACCGCCAGGCCCGAAGCGGCGCAGCTCCGCGAAACTACCCCACTTACTGCCAGACCCACAGTGGGGTAGTTTCTAGGATGAGCGCTTCGGAAGAAGCGCAATCCGCGAAACTACCCCACTTT
>JAFUBE010000500.1 GCA_017460365.1 Eggerthellaceae bacterium | reverse complement strand
CCGCGGGCGTGACCACCGAAACCATCCTCGCCGAGGGTGATGACTCGCTCAACTTCAAGCTTGGCAATCCGCATCTTTCGCTTACGACCGAACATCGTCTGGTCGACGGCCAGGAGTCGGTTGTGGCGGTCGTGACGAACGAGGGCATGGTCACGTCCAAGCCGGCCACGCTCGTGTTCGAGGAGGCGGAGAGCGGCATCGACTTCGAGCGCGTCGAGGTGCCGGCGCTGGCCGAGGGCGAGTCGTTCGCTTACGAGTGCAAGGCGCCAGAGGGCTATTTCCAGAATACGAAAATCATGGATTTGACGGTCATGCTCGAGGATCCGAACGACCCCGATGACGCCTACAGCCTGTACAACTCCGACAGCATACACACGTGGGACCTCGCAGACGACGAAGCGCCGGCAGCCACCAAGCCCGCAAGCGCGGCGCCGAAGACGGGGGACAACCTTGCGCTTGGCATCGTGTTCGCATTGCTGGCGCTGGCCATTCTGGCAAGCCCGATTGTGATCAGGAGGATAAGGGAGGGGCGCCAAGGGTGACCTCTCTGCTCCGCATTGCCACATCGCTCATAGCTGCAACCGTCCTTGCCATCGTGCTGGGCGGTTGCAGTGCTCCTGCGCCGTCGAGCAGCGATGGGTCTTCTAGCGAGCTCTCCGTTGGGGCTACCAGCGCTGATTCTTCGGCGGCTGTGAAGGGTGCCGAGCCGCTCGTGCTTATCGTGGTGGGTTTCGCGGGCGACGAGAATGGCCAAAACGCCGTACCCTACCGAAACGACTTCGACTGGCACGACATGGTCTTTAGAAGCGATAAAGGCGTGTCGGCCTTCTACAGCGACCAGTCGTTCGGCGCGTTCACCTGGGTGCCAGCGCGCGAGACCAGTGCGTTCGGCGTCGATGGCAACACGTGTGCGCCCGATGCGGAAAACGACGGCGTTATGCATGTCGTGCTGCCACGCGGGCATGGCCACTGGTTTGCGTCCCAAGACGAGAGCGACCGGCAAGGGATGCTCGGTTTCGAAGCCGCAACCGAGGAGCAGGCTGCCAGGGTCCGAGATTTCGAGCAGAGCACCGTCGAGGCCATGCGCGAAGCGGCGAAGCACATCGACTTCGCCTCATACGATGCGAACGGCAACGGCGCCATCGATGGCGACGAGCTGGGTGTCGCCGTCATTTACGCTGGCTACGACATCAACAGCGCCTGGATCGACATGCTTGACGAAGGGGAGTTCCCGCGCATGCAAGCGCATGCGTTCAGCTCGCTCGACGTCGGCATCAACCGCGGTCCCGACTTCGTGCCCGACAGCGGCGTCATCATGGGCGAACACGAGTTGCGCGTGCCCACAAGCAGGGTCGAGGACAAGCAAGTCGACATGAGCGTGATCGATTTCGCCCCGTGCTCGGCTTCCTCGTTGACGCACGAGCTGGGCCACTTCCTGAAGCTGCCCGATTTTTACGACACGACGAATGACGAAACGGCGCCGTGGAAGCTGTGGACAGCGAATGCCTTGTCGGCGATGGATTACGGTGCCGTCTTGCGCGTTCCGACCGGGGATGACTCTTACGAGGTTTCCACGGCTGGCTTCGACCCGCTTTCGCGCGGGAAGCTGGGGTGGCTGCAACCACAGGTGGTCAGCGCTTCTGGCACCTACGAGGTGCGTGCCGATGG
>JAFUBE010000499.1 GCA_017460365.1 Eggerthellaceae bacterium | reverse complement strand
GCCTGCACGAGGGCAGCAGCCTCGATAAGCGCATGGGTCGGACCAGCGCAGAAGCCACGGGAGTCCGAACCGGTAGCGTTTGACAGGCCGGCGATTTCAGCAGCTGCCTTGGCGAAATTGCCGCCGCCGCGCTGGTTGATGTCGCCGCATGCTTCTTCGCAGCAGTCGATGACGTATTCGATATCTTCTTTGGCAATGCCTGCAGATTCGACAACCGTAAGAAGCGCCAGGACCGAACTAGCCTTGGAAACTAGATTTTCTAGCATGACGTGGGCATTCAGGTTCACATCGATTTCGTGTGCGCGTTTCACGCAGCCAACCAGCTCGCCTTTGTAGATGAGCGGCTCGGCATGCTCGTTGTCAATAGCGTTTTTGATGTCGTCAAGCTCGACGCCTTCTTTGACTAGCTCGACCAGGTCGTCGCCGATGATCTTGTTGGCAGCGAATCCGTCCTTGGCACCGGCCACGAAGCCCTTCTCCAGGTCCACCAAGTCGAACACGTCGCAAACCTGCATGAGCAGGTAGAACTCTTCCTCGGGCATAATCTGGCCGAACTTGCCGTAACGGTCGGTTACGTCGCACTCTTTGTCGAACCAGGGCTCTTCGACTTCCTTCAATTCCAATGGAGTCTTGTTGCCAATATAGACCTGGTTGGGCCAGTACGAAAGCGTCTGCTCAAAAGTACGCAGATGATTTGGCAGAGCCTTCAGATATTCGCTTTCGGGATTGACGACTTTTTCGGTGGTCTGGGTGGAGCCGTTCTCCATGACCATGTCCGGGGTGTGGACCAGCACGTAGCCGGTGCCTTTGATAACGCTCTTCATGTGCGCCTCCGAATTCTTCTTGCGAACCGCAAGGCCCGTTCGAGGCGTGCAGGAACAACGTTGTCGTTTCGGCATCCTGCGCTCGATGCCCACGGTCCATTGGTTTTGTCACAATATCGGGGCGGCAGCAAAACCACCGCCCCACACAGAACTACTTTTTCGCTCAGATTTATTCCGGAAGGAATTTGCAGAATTCTTCGCGAATACCGGTCATCTCGTCGATGATGTCATCAACGTCAAGGACCATTTCCATCATGCTCACCTGGTCGTCGTAGACACCTTCGTCCACTTCGGCCTTCATTTCAGGCTCGCAGATGTGGTAGCAAGCGAGTCCCAACTGGACTCCCGTCAATGGACCTGCAAATGTCGGGTCTCCAGCCTCTACAGTTTCTGCTGCAAGGCCAGCGGCTTCACCTTCGGAAGCGCCCACGACAACGACAACGTTTTCGGGGCCGAACTCCTCGGCGAATTCCTTAACCCTCCTCTGATTCTCCAAGTCCATGGCGCCAGCTGCCGTTCAAACGAAACACTCAGTCGAGGAGAACACGACTTCGCCGCCTGCGGTTTCGACGCACGCAGAAATTGCTTCGCCCGGCACGCCGTCGCGGTCACCGATCACGACGACTTTTTTTCCGGCCAAGATGCTCATCTCTCACTCCTTTCCGTTTCTTTCTTCCTTATCTTTCCCTATGCATTCACGCGGGCTGGCCCCGCGTTCAAGCCTTTTTGGACATGCAGACAGGATTACAGGAACCTGCATGCATGAATAGCCCCATTAGATGTGGCGCTTGATCAGCTCTTCGACAGCCTCCGGAGTAGCGTCGTCCTTCACGAGCTCTTCGATCTTCTCGCCGTTTTCGTACACGGCAATCGTGGGAAGGCCGAGCACCTGCTGGCCGATGGCCACGCGACGAGCCTTGGAAGTGTTCATTGAGCAGAACTTCATCTGGTCGCCGTACTTGTCGGCAAACTCATGCACATGAGGCATGAGGGCGGCGCAGGGTACACAGCCATCGCCGAAGAAGTCAACCAAAATCTTGCCTTCGCCCTGCAGCACTTCGGTCTCGAACGTCTTCTTATCCACTTCAAGCATCGACATGTTTCTCTCCTATCTAGTCGAAACTTTAATACCCTAATTGTTATTCAGCGTTTTCGATGTACTTGAGCGCCTGCGTGGCAGCAATAGCACCGTCGGCAGCAGCGGTGACCACCTGGCGCAGGCTCTTCTTGCGCAGGTCGCCTGCAGCGAACACGCCGGGGATGTTGGTGCACATGTTGTCGTCGGTCAAAATGTAGCTGTTCTCCATCTCGACCTGACCCTCGAACAGTTCGGTGTTGGGCAGGAAACCGATGAAGCCGAACAGGCCGAAGATACCGTCATCTTCATCGGCTTCGATCTTGGTGATCTCGTCGGTCTTGACGTTGCGCACGAGCATTTCGGACAGAACGCCGTCGGGACCGTTCACTTCCTCGACCACGCTGTCCCACATGAAGTTCATCTTCTCGTTCTTGAAGGCCTTCTCCTGGATCGACTTCGCAGCGCGCAGCTCATTGCGACGATGAATCAGGGTGACCTTGCGGGCGAAACCGGTCAGGTACATGGCCTCTTCAACAGCGCTGTCGCCACCGCCGACTACGAAGACCTCCAGGTCCTCGAAGAAGTTAGCGTCGCATGTGGCGCAGAAGGAGATTCCCTTGCCCACGAACTGGCCTTCGTTCTTGCAGCCGATGGGACGGGAATGGGCACCTGTGGCGATGATGACGGTCTTGGCCTCGTATTCGCCGCCAGTGCACACAATTTTCTTCACATCGCCCGTCAGCTCAACGGAGGTGATGGTGTCGCTCACGCGCTCGCAGCCGAACTTCTCTACTTGAGCGGTCATGCGTGCGATCAGGGAGGGACCGGACTCTTCCTCGTCGACAACCTGACCCGGATAGTTTTCGATTTCGTTGGTGGTAGCAATCTGACCACCATCCTGGCCCTTTTCGATAAGAAGAGCGTTCATGCGGCTGCGACCTGCATAAAGACCTGCTGCCAAACCGGCTGGGCCTGCGCCCAAGATGATCACGTCGTACATCTTGTCCATTCCCTTTCTCTGAGGTGGCCTTCCGACCTAACTTCCTTGCGCCGAATTATGACTTCAACGACACAAGATTTTTCTTATCGCGATTATAAATTCTTCTGATAGCAATTTCAATACTTAATGAATCTTTTTCCCTCATACTTACTCAATACTCTACATCACCTCGCGCTTGAGCCCATAGTAGAAGTTGGTAGTAAAAATTCCCTCCTGCGTACTATTCGTCCCATGAGCTTGGCCAAGAACGTCTCTTTGCTATTACTTGTTTGGCTATCCTTTCGATTTCAGATGCCACGAGCGATTTTCTACCACCGCTTTTATACCATCAAACAGCAATTCTTCTTTTCTCCTCAGTTCTCCGCCGGGACGCCAAATCGCTCTCCAGTTCACTGCTAGAGCGCCAAACACCAGCCTACCCCATACCAGGCTGCCAGCCGAGAGGCCGCAAGGCCCCGAGCGTACGCCGCCGGGAGCAACGCGAGCGCAGGCCGAAGGCCGAGCGAGGCGCGGGCAGGTACCGCAAGGGCGACCCAGAGGCGGCAGCGCCCAGCGAGCGCAGCGAGTGGAGGCGCGGAAGGACGAAGGCGAACCCGGGAGAGCCGGCCAGCCGAGGGACGCACGCCCCGAGCGCACGCCGCCGGGAACAACCATGGCAGAAGAGGGCCTTAGTGTACGGGAATGGGGAGCTCCACCTCGCATAACCCCAGGTCATTTTTTTCTTGTGCCAGAAAGAGGCCCTAGTGTACGTGAATCAGGGGTTTCGTTTTGCAAAACCCCAGGTCGCGCTCCCCGGCATGGCCACGAAAATGGCGAATCCGGTTGAATAAGGGCCTTTCCTGCCAAGAACCGGGGGATTAGAGGCTCGAAAGTCCCCTCGCTCGTTGAATAAGGCCGTTATCTGCCACAGAGGAAAGAACGGTGCAACTTTGCCGCACCCGCAGGTCAGAATGCCCGACGCCGCAGGTCCGATTGCCCCTTGTCGCAGGTCGCCCATGGTGAAACAGCGAAAACGGCGGAGGTGCCCATAGTTGCCCCGCTGCGGAACCGAGCGTACTTTGCTACGCGCAAGAGTTCCGCATAAGGGGCAAGGATGGGTCCCTCCGCCGTTTGCAGCGTGACTGTCGTCTCCCCGAGATTAGGCCGTTTGCTTCTTGTGATACGCCCACCAGTACATGATGCCCACAAACACAGCTCCGCCGATGATGTTGCCAATCGTGGCGAAGCAGATGTTGTACAGCGCCCCGCCAGCGTTGACGGTAGCGAGTACCGCTGCATCAAGCTGCGTGCCAAAACCAGCGCTGGCAGCAACCACGCCCATAGGCAGGAAGAACATGTTAGCGACGCAGTGTTCGAAGCCCATAGCAACGAACGCCATGACTGGGAAGATGCAGGTGAAGATCTTGTCGATGACCGTGCGGCCCGCAAAGCCCATCCACACCGCCAGGCACACGAGCAGGTTGCACATGATGCCGCGGAAGATGATCTGAGCGGGCGAAAGGCCGATCTTTGCCGACGCAATGGCGACCATCTGGTTGCCGATAGTGTTGTCGCCTGCCTTGGTCGCCATAAGGCCGCAGCCGAAGATTATAGCAACCAGAACGAGCGAGCCGATGAAGTTGAACACCCACACAACGACCCAGTTCTTGGCCAGGCTGCCCCACGAAATCTTCTTCGAAAGTGCCGCCATGACCATAAGTGAGTTGCCTGTGAACAACTCGGCACCCGCCACGACCACGCAGATCAGACCCAAGCTAAACACAAACCCGCCCAGTACCGACGAAGCGGCGAAGCTCAGTGTCTGGTCGGTCTTCACGTAGGTCATGAACAACGCGCCCATGCCGATGAAGATACCTGCCAGGATGGCCAGCGGTACCACGGCACGCATCTCCATACCTGATTTGGTGACGCCAACGGTTTCGCCTTTTGCCTCGATTCCCGCTCCAGCTAGACAGTCTGGCTTGGTTGCGGCGATGTCCTCCGGTGTGATTTCCATTCCTACCCCCTTACATACAAG
>JAFUBE010000498.1 GCA_017460365.1 Eggerthellaceae bacterium | reverse complement strand
TGTTTCCAGTCGGAGCCAATGACCACGACGAAGTCGGAGCCGGCCAGCACGTACGATCCGTCGTTGAGGAACGCGGTGCCTTGGCCCATGGCCTTCACGATCTGCTCGGCTTCGCGCGCGCGCTCGGCCGCGTCGTACACGACGACTGTCTCGGGATAATCGAACCCGTCGGTCACGGTTCCGATTTCCACGTTCACGAACCCGATGTCGAGCAGCTTCTTGCGCACGCTGGCCGCCAGCCCGTCGATGTCGGTGGCGTTCTTCACGGTGACCAGCGCGTACTTCTCGGCCGTCGATTCGGTGCCCGAGCCAGCGGTCGCCATCACGGTGCCGGTGCGCTCGTCGATCACGGCTTCCTCGGTCGGCGGTTGACCGGCTTTCACGCGCTTCATCATCTCCTGCCATTCCGGCTTGTTCAGAATCTCGTACCAGCCGTCGCCGATAAGCTGGCTGGTGGTGGGAACGGCGGCGGTGTAGATGTCCGATTCGGAATCGAGCCCGCGCATGACCTGCGCCAGCCCGATGATGTCGTTCAGATCGAGATCGGTCGTTACGTACTGCGACATGGCCGAAACGGTGTTCGCGATCGTGGCGACGTCGCTTGCGAGCAGCTTCTTGGCGATAGCCGCTAGGACGAGGCGCTGGTTGGCCGTGCGCATCTCGTCGGGGTGGGCCGCTATGTCGGCGTACGCGTTACGCGCGCGGCAAAGTATGAGCGCCTGCTCGCCGTTGAGCGTTTGCAAGCCAGCCGACAGCGATCCGCCCGCATCGGAGTCGTCGATGTCGATGGGAACGTCGACCTCCACGCCGCCGAGCGCGTCGACTATGGCTGCGAACCCGTCGAAATCGACCGACGCGAAGTGGCTGATCGGCACGTCCGCGAGGTCCGAAACCGTTTTCACCGCGAACGACGCACCGCCGAACGCATAAGCCGAATTGATTTTCTCTTCGCCGTATTTGCCCATGTCGACCAGTAAGTCACGGGGAATCGAAATAAGGGTGACCTTCTTGTCGACCGGGTCGATGCGCGCCAGCATCATGCTGTCGGTGCGAAACACGTCGCCAAATTCGTCGTCGCCGTAGCGCTCGGTCGACCCGTCGGTGCCGAGCAACACCATGTAGAACGGTTCATTGGCCATGTTGGTTGGGACGAGCACATCGCGCAGGTTCTGGTCGACGCCCTCGTGGAGGTTGTTGGAAATGTGCGTGGCGTACGCGAATGCCGCGATGGCGCCCACGAGCACTACGGCCACAACGGCTATGACGATGTTGCGCACCAAGTGGTTTTGCCTGGGCTGCGCGCCGCCTCGCGCATTGCCTCGCGCGCTGTTACGCGCAGCGGAGCGTTCGCCGCTGTGTTCGCGTGCCGCGGCCCGCTCGTACCTGGGCGCATCGTAACGCCGATGCGGCCTTTCCGCACCGGTGCCGTATCGCGATCGGTCAAATCGATCTCGCCCACGTTCGCCCATACCGAGGTCCTCTCGAGCACTCGAAGTTCTCCCTATTGTACCCGACCGACGTGGCCAATCGCCATTTCTGCTCCACTTCGAGTCTGGCAGGAAGTGGGGAGACATACAAGAAGAGGCCAGGCGCTGGACCTGGCCTCCTTGCTTGTGGAGCCAACGAGCGGACTCGAACCGCTGACCTGCTCATTACGAGTGAGCTGCTCTACCAACTGAGCCACGTTGGCGTGTACGCTTTTGCAAGCGCGAGTATGCATTATATATTAGTTGGAGAACTTGTCAAATGTTTGCGTTACAATAGGCGAAATTCATATCAGCGCGAGTGGCACCCGTTCAAATGCAGTGAAAAAGGAGACGCGATGGGTATCTTCTCGAGGTTCGAGGACAAGATGGACGACGCCGTGGAAGGCGCCGGGGCGCGCATGTCGAAGGCGCCCATTTCCCCTGTGCAAATCGCCAAGAAGGCGGAAAAGCAGATGCGGCGCGAGACCATGGTCGGCGCGGGCAAGCAGGTCGCCCCCACGGGGGACACGGGGCGCGTGAACCCCGCCGACGCCAAGCGTCTCTTCGGCTCTGACCCCACGCTGGCCGGCGACACCGCGACTGCCCGCCGCGCGAC
>JAFUBE010000497.1 GCA_017460365.1 Eggerthellaceae bacterium | reverse complement strand
CGATCTGTCATTTTTCGGGGGAGACATGCGGCATAGCAGGCGCCCCCCGAAAAATGACAGATCGTGTCTGACGGGAAGTGTCACACCCGTTTCCTTTCCATGGGATTGCGGTAGGCGTCGTTGCGGAAGGGGCCGAACCGCTCGTTCGTCAGCGTAATGTACTGCGGGTAGTTCTCCGTGAACGCGTCGGGCTTGCGCAGGTCGGGGTCGAGGCAATCGGCGGGGCGCGCGAGAATCCGCTCGGCTTCCTCCTGCGTGATGGCCTCGTGGCTCGGCGACAAGAACCAATCGACCTTCTTGTTCCTGAACCGCTCGAACGCCTCGGGATGCTGAATGGGGTTGCCCCTCGTGGGGACGACCGGCAGGATGGCCAGTATGAACATCTGGTTGAACGTGAGGTCCTTCGGCTCCCTGTCGAAGTAGAACCGCGCCGCGTCGCCGATGCCGTACACGCCGTTGCCGTAGTAGATGATGTTCAGGTACAGCTCCAAGATCTTGTCCTTGCCGAGCTTGCGCTCCAGTTCCAGCGCGATGACGAGCTCGGTCGCCTTGCGCAAGTAGCTGTGGCCGAAGTGGAAGTACAGGTTCTTCGCAACCTGCTGCGTGATGGTGCTGCCCCCCGCGGCGATCTTGCCGACGCGGCGATTGAGGTTCGCCGCAGCGCGAATCCCCTCGACGTTGAACCCCTTATGGCTGTAGAACGTCTTGTCCTCCGACTCCACTATGAGCTGCACGAACCGTTCCGGAATATCTTTCAGGGCGACGAAATCGGGCTGCGCCGACCGCTTCTCGTACATCTCGTCGATCGGGCGTTTCCCCATCAGGTAAAACGCGTAGCCCGCGACGCCCGCGCACGGCAGCAGCGGCAGCAGCGCGACGCCGGCGGCTATGGAAACGGCTCTTTTCATCCCTCGTGTGCCTCCTGTTTCAAGTAGCACTGCCTGTACCATACCAGGAAAACGTAGAGGGTGTACACGACCTGCCATATATCATCGTTTCCCTCGAGGAAGGAAGTCCAGTAGCCCTCCACGAGGCCCCTGTCGAAGAACAGGGCGGAATGGCTTCCGAGCAGTTCCGCCTCGATGGCGGCGCGGTGCCTGTCTTCGCGCATCCAGGAGCGAATGGGAACCGAGAAGCCGACCTTGCGCCGGAAGGCGACCTCATGCGGAAGGCGCCTTTCCGCCGCTTTGCGCAAGAGGTACTTGCCGCAGCCGTCCTTCAGTCTTAAGCGCGCCGGGATGCGCGTCGCCAGATCGATCACGCGACGGTCGGCATAGGGCATCAGCAACTCGATCCCGCTCGCCCGCGCCGCGGCGCTTGCGCCGAGGAGAATGCCGCCTTCGAACCACAGCGCGCAATCGATCGCCTGCAGCCTGCTGAGATGTTCCCACGATTCGCTCGCCTCGTAGATGCCCCTCACCATGTTCTCTACGGGCTCTGTGGAAGCCGGGTGGTCGAGCTTCAGCAAACGCTGGGCAGAGCCGCCTTCCATGATTCCCGTACTCCCGAAATGCCACGGCCCGCCGGTCCAGCCGATCTCGTCGGCCCTGCGGTAGAGGTGGTATCCGGCGAACAGCTCGTCGGAGCCTTCGCCCGACAGGCAGTAGGCACCATCGAGCGCGACTTGTTCGCACCCGATGAGCAGGGCCGCCGACGAGGCGTCCGCAAGCGGCAGCCCCGCCGAACGCACGAGGCGCGAAACGGCGTCGAAGAACATGTCGGACGTCACGCGGGTTTCCACGAACTCGGCGCCCAGGACCCGGGCGGTTTCAGCCGCCTCCCTCGCTTCGCTGCAGCCTTCCTCGTCGTAGCCGATGCCGTAGGCCCGCTTTGCGCCGGAAAGCGCCAGCAGGTACGACGAGTCCACGCCGCTCGAGAGGAAGGAGCGCAGACCGTCTGGCGCAAACTGCCCGGCGTCCTCGTCGAGCACGCCTTTCAGCACCCGCTCTATGTCGTGTACCCACTGCTCTTCGGTGCGGGAGTAGTCGGGGTCGAACGAAAGGGAGAAGTACGGGCGGGTCACGCACGTTTCGCCGTCGAATACCAGATAGTGGCCCGGCATGAGCTTCTTCACCCCGGCGTAGAGGGTGCTCTCGCCCGCCGGATAACCGAACATCAGGTAGCGCAGCAGCGCATCGCGGTCGATGCCCCTGTCAACGCCCCTCCTGTCAACGCCCCTGGGGACTTGCCAGGCGCTGATGCCCCCGACAACGCCCCTGGAGCCCTGTCGGGCGGCAACCTCAGCGATGTCACTTCCGTACCGGAGCACACCCGATGGGTCGAGGCTGTAGTAGAACGGCCTTGTGCCGAGGGGATCACGCGCGCAGAAGAGCTCGCCGCTCGCTTCGTTCAGGATAGCCAAGGCGAAGGACCCGTATACATGGTTGCCCAGGTCATGGCCCCATTTCGCGAACCCTGCTTCCAGGATGGCGCGCTCGGCATCCCGCGATGCGCTCGGCTCAATGGAAAGTTCCTCGCAGAGCTGCGCGCAGTTTCTGATGTAGCCGTCGAACAGGAGAAGCTTCATCGGCGTTCCCCAGATTTCTCGCGGACGTGTGAAACGTATTCTTCTAGCGTCCAGTCGTTCTCGTAGATCTCGCGGGCGATCTCGGTGCCGACGTAGCGGATGTGCCACGGCTCGAACGGGTAGCCGGTTACGTCTTCCTTCCCCGCGGGGTAGCGCAAGATGAACCCGAACCCGTGCAGGTGGGGGAATAGCTGGCCGTAGGCCTCGATGTCGTCGTCTTCCACCCTATCGCCTTGGGCGTCGTACAACGTGAGGTCGAGCGCGAGCCCCGTCTGGTGCTCGCTGTACCCCGGCTGCGCCACGTAGCACCTCGTGTGCGCCTCGCCATGTTCGGCCACGCTCTCGTTCCAGATGCGCTCCTGCGTCTGGCGCGCGCGGTAGCCCGAAAGAAGCTCGAAACGCACGCCGAGCGCGGAAAAGTAGCGCTTCATCTGCAGGTAGCTCTGGGCAGCTTCCCGCTCCACGGGAACGGAGAACCCTTCCTCGACCTCGACGTTCACGATGTCGATCGAGTCCCCGTAACCCGCAGGTACGGGGTTTTCCCTATTGACCAGTATCGGTCCCACATCCACCACATCCATTCACGAACCTCTTCGCGCAAGCCGCCTCAACCGATAGCGGAATTCTATCCCATTTCCCCAGAACACCGCTGCCAGCCCTGGGCCCGCGAATTGCCCCGCTTCCCGCCGGGCTATCGGCGTTCGGCGAGGTCAAGGAGCTCTTGGCGGGAGTGGATGCCGCACTTGGCGTAGATGCGGCGCAGGTGGGTGTCAACCGTGCTCTTCGAGATGACGAGCTCCTGGGCGATGCGCTCGCTCGTGCGGCCGCGCAGGGCGAAGGCGAGAATCTCGGACTCGCGGTTCGACAGACCGTATGTCTCGGTGATCTCTGCGCAGACGGCCTCGAGCGAGTCGCGCGTGTCGCTTTCGGTCACGAGCTGCGAAAGCTCGTCGAAGTCGCGCTCGGTGAACAGGAACAGGTAGCTGAGCAGGATGATCGCACCAGCGAGTACGACGATGGCGTATCCCGTTCGCTCGAGCGTGAGCGCGATAAGCGCCCCAGCGAGCCCACCCGCGTACAGCGACGCGAAACCGGCCGAAAACGACAGCGCGCAATCGGTTCCCGTGATGTCGGCGATCACGACGAACAGCGAGATGAGCACAACCTCGAGACCGAAGAAACCCGCGAGCACGACCGATTCGCCAGGCAAAACCGAGCCCGCGAGCAACGGCCACGGCACGAGCAGAACGCCGACCATCATAACGAACACCGCGAGCCGGTACGATTTGTTCAGCGCAGCGCCGCGCCCAAAGCCATCGGAGAGCAGAAGCGACAGGCCGCCGATGAGGAACGCCCCGTACAAAATGAGGCTAACCTGGTAAAAGTCGCCAGGCTCGGCGCGGTGCAGCAGCATGAGGCCAGCCGCCATCCCGAACAACAACGTGCCGGCCAGAATCTTGAACGACAGGACGCGCGCCTGAGGTTCGGCTGGCGGCGACACCTTCTCGGCCAAATCGGGGCCGACTTCGATGTTCACGACGCTCGCAAGCGGCAGCAGGCGCACTGCAGCGGACACCACAGGCGAATCGATCGCGAACGAGAAGATAAGGCATACGAGCGCACCGACGAGCGATCCGATGAAAATTTCTTGCACGGAGACCTTCGTTGCTTCGCGCCCGAACGCGCGACCCCATGCGGTGAGCAGAAACGCGCTTGGAACACCCACGAGAAGGCCTTGACCTGCAGCTATGGGCAGCCCGCCGTCTGGCGCGAACAGGCCGAGCAACGACCCAGCAGCCGCGACGACCGCATATATATAGAGTAGCGGGCGTGCAAAGACGAAAGCGGCACGAGAGGGGCCGATCGCGCGTACGAACGCAAAACCCACCACGAGAAACAGCATGGTGAACAGCAGGTCGAAGCGCTCGGCAACGTGTCCTGCACCCATGAACAGCAGGAAGAAGATGAACGCCTGGTTGCAAGCGAAGCCGATAATGCGCCGCGCGGACACGTCCACCTCCTTTTGGGCAAAAGAAAACTGCAAAGGGAGCGGTTCCCTTTGCAGTTATTGTAGTCGAACGGCGCGGTTATTCGGCTTCGGTGGATTCCCCGGTCGCCACCTTCTTCCTCACGACGCGCTTGACCCTCTTGGGCTCGGCGGCATCGGTTGCGGGTGCGGCGGGATCGGGATCGGGGTCGGGGTCGGGGTCGGCCTTGACGGTTTCGACCTCGCCTTCGATTTCGGCCACAGCAGTTTCAGCTTGCCCGTCGGCGGGTGCCTCATCGGCAGACGCTTCGTCGGCGGCTTCCCCGTCCTTCTTTTTCTTGCCTTCGTTCATGCCCGAGCGAAGGTTGCTCACGGTCTTGCCGATTGCATTGCCGAGCTTCGGAAGATTCTTCGGACCGAAGATCAGCAGGATCACGACCAAGATGATGACGAGCTCGAACCCGCCCATGCCAAAGATTTTCATGCGTTCCTCCTCGTTGCGGTTACCTGAACGACGCCCAGTATGCCACGCCAGCATGTCGCGTCGCTATCACGCAAACCGACGAAACCCCAGGTAAACGTGTCATGCAAATTGAGTATTCGGTGCGCAGGTTCGGCGCTGGCGCGCCGAACCTGCGCGGATGTGACAGAACGTGTCTGACGGGAAATGTCACGCACCCCCCCCCGCACGGGTTAGTTCGCGACGATGTTCACCAGGCGGCTCTTGACGACGATCACCTTGCGGATGGTCTTGCCGGCGGTTGCGCGCTCGACTTCGGCGAGGGCGCGTTCCTTGATCGAGTCCTCGTCGGCGTCGGCGGCCACCGTGATCTTGGCCTTCACCTTGCCGTTCACCTGCACGGCAAGCTCGATTTCGTCGGCTTTGGCGAGCTCGGGGTCGAACGCGGGCCACGCTTCGTTGTGCACGGAGCCCTCGTGTCCCAGAACGGTGCGCCACAGCTCTTCGGCCCAGTGCGGGGCGATGGGCGCCATCAGCTTCACGATGGTTTCGGCGATTTCGGTCGAAACGGCGCGGCCGTTGTCGCAGTTCATGCGGTGCTCGGCCGAACGCGCGTGCAGGAAATCGCTAGCGGTGTTGGACAGCTCCATGATCGCGGCGAGCGCCGTGTTGAAGTTGTTGCGCTCGATATCGGCCGTCACCTTGCCGACCACGCGATGGCGTTCGCACACGAGCACCTTCGGGCCGTTCTTCTCGGTGGCCTCGGCGTTCTCGTCGAACAGCGTCTTCTCGCCGGCTTGCCCCACGAGGTCGCACACGATGCGCCACAGGCGGTTGAGGAACTTGTACATGCCCGCGAGGCCCTCTTCGCTCCAGAGCTTCTCCTTGTCGGGCGGGCCCATGAACAGCATGGTCGCGCGCACGGCGTCGGCACCGTACTCGGCGATCATTTCCTCAGGCGACACCACGTTGCCCTTCGACTTGCTCATGACCTCGCCGTTCGCGTCGAGCACCATGCCCTGGCACAGCAGGTTCGTGAACGGCTCGTCGAAATCGAGCAGGCCCATATCGCGCAGCACTTTGGTGAAGAAGCGGCTGTACAGCAGGTGCAGGATGGCGTGCTCAATGCCGCCGATGTACTGGTCGACCGGCAGCCAGTAGTTGGCGCTTTTCGGGTCGAACGGCGCTTCGGCGTTGTGCGGGTCGGTGTAGCGCATGTAGTACCAGCTCGAGCACGTGAACGTGTCCATC
Source organism: Eggerthellaceae bacterium (assembly GCA_017460365.1). Lineage (GTDB taxonomy): Bacteria > Actinomycetota > Coriobacteriia > Coriobacteriales > Eggerthellaceae > UBA9715. The sequence goes on along the minus strand of JAFUBE010000497.1, from coordinate 24,133 downwards.
GTGTCGGTCTCGCGACGCGCCTCGCCGCCGCATTTCGGGCAGTTACACTTCGCGAAGCCCTTGTGTGTGGCAAGCGTTTCGCCCGCAGCCAGGTCGATGTCTTCGGGCAGGCGCACGGGCAGGTCTTCCTCGGGCACCGGCACCACGCCGCAAGTCGGGCAGTGGATGGCCGGAATCGGGTTGCCCCAATAGCGCTGGCGCGAGATCAGCCAGTCGCGCAGGCGGAACTCCACCTTGCGACGGCCGCGACCCTGGCGCTCGAGCTCGGCGACGATAGCCGCTTCGCCTTCGGAGTGCTTGCCGCCGCGCATGCCGGTGTACGGCCCCGATTGCACGAGCGTGCCCTCGGCCGCCATGGCCTCTCCCCAATCGACCGTCGTGACCACGCGGCCCTGCTCGCCTTTCAGCTGGTCGAACAGCGGGTCGCCGTCTTCCAAGATGATCGGGATAATCGGCAGGTCGTACTTCTTGGCGAACTCGAAGTCGCGCTGGTCGCCGCACGGCACGGCCATGACCGCGCCGGTGCCGTAATCGGCCACGACGTAGTCGGCCACCCACACGGGCACCTTCTCGCCGTTCACGGGGTTTATCACGTAGCGGCCTGTGAACACGCCGTGCTTTTCGTGGTCGCCCTGGGCGCGCTGCACGGCGGTCACCTTGGCCGACGCGGCGATGAGGTCGAGCACGGCCTGTTCGTTGGGCATGCCGGCCACCATGTCGGGTAGCGGCTTGTACTCGGGCGCCACCACGAAGAAGCTGCAGCCGAACAGCGTGTCGGCGCGCGTGGTGAACACGGTAATGTAATCGTCGTCGGTCGGGTTCGCGGGCGCGTTGCCGTCTTTGTCGCAGAGCAGGAACTCCACCTCGGCGCCTTCGGAGCGGCCGATCCAGTTGGCCTGCTGCTGCTTCACGCGCTCGGGCCAACCGTCGAGCTGGTCGAGGTCGTCGAGCAGCTCCTGCGCGTAATCGGTGATCTTGAAGTACCACTGCGTGAGGTCGCGCTTTTCCACCTCGGAGTCGCAGCGCCAGCAACGGCCCTCGATGACCTGCTCGTTGGCGAGCACGGTGCCGCAGCTCGGACACCAGTTCACCGGCGAATTGCGACGCTCGACCAGCCCGCGCTCCCAGAACTTGAGGAAAATCCACTGGCCCCAGCGGTAGTATTCCGGATCGCACGCCACGACCTTGCGGTCCCAGTCGTAACTAAAGCCCATGCGCTGGAAGCTCGCCTGCTGCGTGTCGATGTTGGCGTACGTCCACTTCGCGGGGTGGCTTTTGTGCTTGATGGCAGCGTTTTCCGCAGGCAGCCCGAAAGCGTCCCAGCCCATCGGGTGCAACACGTTGTAGCCGTTCATCTTGCTGAAGCGCGCCACGACGTCGCCGTACGTGTAGTTGCTGACGTGCCCCATGTGGATGTCGCCCGACGGATACGGGAACATCTCGAGGACGTACTTCTTCGGCTTGCTGGTGTCGTCGCCGACCGCGTCTTGCCCGGTTTCGGCCCAGACGCGCTGCCAACGCGGTTCGATCTCATGCGGGTTGTAAGGTTTCATGCGGTGTCTTCCCTCGTGAATGGACAATTCCCAATATTATAGCGTGTTGGTGTGCCACTTCACGTCAGACACGAAGCGGCGCAAATGCGGGCAGGATTCGGCGCTGGCGCGCCGCGGAGATTCCCCACCTGGCTCGGCTGGCTGTAGGGGCGGCACTCGTGCCGCCCGCGGCACGCCAGCGCCGAATTTTACTAGGAGCGGCGGATAGCGCGCTTGACGAGCTGGAGGATCACGATGAGGGCGAGGCCGGCGCCGACGAGGCCGGCGACCACGGCGAGCGGTGTTTCGTCGCCGGTCTTGGGAGCGGGCTCGTTGGGCGGCGTTTTCGTTACAGTGATCTCGCGTTCGATGGGCTTGGCCTTGTCGTACAGACTCACCTTGTACGATTCGGTGAGTTCGGAATCGCTGCCCTGCGAGAGCACCGTGATGCCGGTGCCCTCGGTCTCGTTCACGACAAAGCGGACGTCCTCCACTTTGTCGTAGCCTTCGGGTGCCTCGAGCTCGCGCAGGATGTAAACCACATTCACATCGAGGCCCTTCTCGTTCTCGTGGGTGGACTTACCCGTTACCCACGAGTCGACGATCTCGCCGGTTTTCTCGTTGATGATGGCCATCGTGGCACCGGCCAGCTGCTCGTGCGTGTCGGCGTCGAGCTTGTCAACATGCAAGCGCGTGATATCGTCGCTGACCGTGGTCGGTGCATTCAACTGCACGTTGTCGACCGCGAACGCCTGTGGAGCGAACGCGGCTACGAATGCGAGCGCCACGACGAGAATGATCCCAATCCGCCTAATCCGAACCACCGAATGCCTCCTCTTTTCCTCCTTGTACATGGTAGCCGAAAACAAGGAAATCTGTAGCACGCCTGGACGAGACATGCGTCTTTATCGTCGCGCAACTTCGCGCCGCCCCCGCCCTGCGGTGCGCCCCCGCGTGGGGTAGCCCGCGCAACTTCGCGCCGCAGGGCGGGGGGCTGGCGGCGATGCTCCGCGATGCGGGACGAAGCCGCCAGCCCCGCTGAGGTTACTTCTCGGTGGCGGGGTGCCAGCCGTCGGAGGCGGTTTCCTCGACGAGCACAAGCGCGTCTCCGGCGGCGTTGAGCGAGAAGTAGGCGGTGCGGTAGGGGTCGACGGTGTGGCCCTTCGGTGCCTCGACCTCCTTGAAGTAGTATTTCTGGCCGGCGAGCAGGGTTACGTTCTTGAAAGTGATGTAGCCTTGCGCGTCGGAAGTGGCCTCCTGCACGAGCGCGTCGCCGCCGTCGCCAACCATCCAGAGAGCGTAGGTGCAATTTGCCAGGCCCTCGCCGCCGTAACGGCTGACTTTCTGCACGGTCACGTCCATGCCGCGCTTCACGTTGTAGAACGCGGGCTCACCGCCGCCGGGGCCGTTGTAGGTCGTGGTCGCCACCAAGCCGTTATCGGTTTCGGTAACGTCGACCGTCAGCAGTATCACGCTCTTGTCGTACACCATGTTGGCTTCGTAGCCGGCGACCTCGCGGATGGTGTAGCGGAACGTGCCGGGCTCGTCGTAGGCCAAACCCGCGCTGCTCTTCTCATCGAAGAACGCCACGTTGCCAAGCTCGTCGTTGGTCGCGACCGCAATCACCGAGCCGGTGGCCTCGTCGGTCAGCTCGAAGGTGAACTCGCCGCCGGCGAGCTGGTCGGTCGAATCGTTCAGGTACTTCTTGGCCTTCGGGTACACGCTCGTACGCTCAGCCCGGCTGGTCACGCCCTGCGTCGACAGGCTGTCGAACCCGAGCGTCACCGCTGAGTTGTTGTAGAACGACAAATCGGTCGTAGCGCCGAGGTTGGCGCCTTCGTACAGCAACTCGTACGTGGTATCGGCAATCCGCCCGTCGTTCACCACGACGTGCACGAGGTACTGCGCCTTGTCGGTGACCATGTCGGGCGTATCGGACTCGGCCTCGGCGACCAGGTAGTAGTAATCGCCGTCGTTCACATAGCCGATCTCGGGGAAGACGACCTTGGCCACGCCATCGGCGAATGCGCCGTTTTGAACCTTGGCGGTGAACGCCTGAGCGCCGTCGTCGACGATCGTGGCGGCGTCGGAATAGTCGACCGCCGTGCCCGTGCGCGGAGCACCGTTCGCGTCGGTTGCGGTCAGCGTGAAGTCGAACGTGCCCACGCCGCCGAAGTAGTATTTGTTGAACTCGAAGCCAGTGCGCACGAGCGCGATGTTGCCGAAGCTGACGCCGCTCGCGCCGCCGTCGTAGTCGACGCTCGCGACCAGCTTGCCGTAGCCGTTGTCGACCACGCGCACGACTGCGACATGCTCGGCGCCGTCGTAGATGATGCCATCAGAACCCGTGAACGTGCCGTCGCCGTTGTCGGTCGCCCCCGCCGGCACGACCTCGGAGATGCGGTACTCGTACGTGCCGGGCGCGGTGTACTCGATCGTGTCGAAGTTCACGGCGCCGGTTGCGTCGTTGGTCGCCGTCTGGCGCGTGCCCGCCGCATTTGCCGATACGCCGCGCAACTCGAACGAGAACGCGCCGGCTTCAAGCGCGCCGCCGACAAGCGCCTTGTGCGCGCCGAGCTTCGCGCTCGCGGGCGTGGTGCGGTACGTGTTCTCAAACACCGGCGCCGCCCCGGCCTCGCCGTAGTCGTACGCCACGGCCAGCGTGCCGTCGCCGTTGTCGCTCACATGCAGCGTAATGTCGTGCGCACGCGTATCGTACGTGACGCCGCCGAGCGTGCCGGCCACCTCGCGCATCGTATAGTGGAAATCGCGCCCCACGTCGGCCTGTGTGAACGGAATCGCCGGGAACGTGATCGTGCCGTCGGCGGCTGCGCTCGCATGCAGCGTTGCCGGCAGGTTGTCGCCGGTCAACTCGAAGTAGAACTCGTCTGCGGCAAGCGCGCGACCTGCGAGCGTCTTGGTCGCGGTAAGCACTGCCTCGCCCGTAGCCGCGTACGTGTTCGTGAACACCATGCGCTCGGCGCCGGCGCCGTAGTCGGCGGTCACGCCCATCGTGCCGTCGCCCGCGTCGACCACGGTGAGCGACACAGTATGTGCGAACGGGTCGTTCGTCAGGCCGTTAACCGTCTCGCCCGCGCCAGCCTCGTGCACGGTGTAGGTGTACGTGCGACCCAGATCGGCGGTCGTGAAGGCGATGTTGCCGAAGCTCACAGCCGCCTCGGCGCCGCTCGTCGGACGCACGGTCGCGCTCGTGCGCTCGGGTACCGGCGCGCCTTCGGGCACGTCGACTGTGAACGTGAACTCGTCGCCCACGCGGAAATCGCGCCCGGTGATCGCCTTGGTCGCCTCGAGCGGGAATTTCGCCTCGGGCGCTGTCTCGTTCTCGAACGTCTTCGGCGCGCCGTTGTCGTACTCCACGTTGAAGCGCAGCGTGCCGTCGAAGTTGTCGATGGCCTCGATCACGACCGTGCTCTCGCCCTGATCGTAGAACACGCCGTCGTACACCATGCGACCGCCGAGTTTCTGAGCGTCGGCCGGCACGACCTCGCTGATAGCGTATTCATACGTGCCTGCAGCTTTGAACGTGAGCTCGGGGAACGTGACCGAGCCGTCGGCGGCGTTGCGCGCTGTTGCGAGCACGTTGCCTGTCGGATCGGCCAGCTGGAACTCGTAAGCGCCCGCAGGCGGCACCGCGCCGTCGAGGCGCTTGCTCGTGTGCAGCGTCACCTTGCCCGACGGCGTGTACGTGTTTTCGAACGAGGCGCCCGCCTCGGGGTCGTAGCCGATGTAGGAAACCGCCAGCGTGCCGTCGCCGTTGTCGGAAACCGACACGGTGAAATCGTGCACGGAGGTATCGTACGTCACGCCGTTCACGTTACCGGCGGCCTCGCGAATCTGATACGAATGCGCGCCCAGGTCGGCGGTCGTGTAGGTTATCTTGCTGAAGCGCGCATGGCCGTCGCCGGCATTCTCGGCCGTTTGGATGACCTGGCCGTCTTCAAGCAACTCGAAAGTGAACTCTTCGGCGTTGAGCGTGCGGCCATCAAGCGCCTTCATGGCGAAGAACTCGACGTCGGCGGTCGCGTTGTAGGTGTTGGTGAAACGCGCCGTCGCGGTCGCAGCGGCTTCGATCTCACCCACCGCACCGCGCGAAGCCGCCGTGTAGCCAGCGGCGTCTTCCTCGGTCACGACGTAGTGCACGCCCGCCGGCAAATCGACCGCCTGCGCGACCTCGCCGTCGGCGAGCGTGAAGGTCGCTATGCCGTTGACGAAGTTCATGCCGCCATGCTGGCCCTGCACCTTCGCATCGTCGAGCGTCACGGTGAACGTGAAGCGCTTGCCAGCTGACGCAACCGTGGCGTTTTCAACCGCCTTGCTCACGGAAAGGCCGCCGACCCTCAGCGTGTTCGCAAGGTTGAAGCCATCGACCGCCTTCGTGTAACCTGCGACCTCGTCCTCGTCAACGGTGTAGACGATGGGCGCGCCTCCGTCGCGGAACTTGTTCAGCCCCGTGAAGGCGTAGGCCCAGCCGTCGTCGGCAGTCACCGTCTTGGAATCGACCTTCACTCCGTCGGCGAGCAGGTTCACGATGATCGACGTCGGCCGCGTGCCGTCCTGGTTATCGCGGTCGTTCCAGGTCTTCGCACCGCGCACCTCAGTGGTCTCGTTGTCGTGCGTGTTGGTGAACCCGAACGTTCCGGCAGCATCGGCCGAAGCCGAAGCTGAACTCGCCTGGCTCGTGTAGCCGGTCACCGGCGCCTCGGTCACCGTGTAGGCAAGCTCCTCGCCGTTCGCACGTTTCGGCAGGTCGGTGAAGGTGTAGGACCAGTCTTCGGCCTCGGTCACCGTATGCGTGGCCACCTCGACGCCGTTTGCGTAAAGCGTGAAGGCGACGCCGTCAGGCCGCAAGCCGTCGCGGTTGTCGTCGTCGGCCCAGGTCTTCGCAACTGGAACCGACGTCGTCTCGGGAACGTGCGTGTTCGTGATCGCGAAGCCGTCGACTGCGGCCGTGTAGCCGGGTGCCACCTCGACTTCTTCAACGGTGTAGTCTATATCGATGCCGCCCGCGCGCTTCTGCACGAGGTCGGACCAGGTGTACGACCATTCGTTACCCGCATTCAACACGGCCGGCTCGCCTTGCGCCACGCCGTCGGCGAGCAGCTGCACCTTCACCTCGGCCGGGCGCATGCCGTCTTGGTTGTCGGCATCGACGAACGCCTTGGTCACGGTAATGCTGCGCGTATCGGGCACGTGCTTGTTCGTAATCGTGAAGCCTTCCGCAGCCGACCCGCTCACCACCGGCGTATAGCCCGCCGCGGGATCGAGTTCGACGACGCCGTATTCGATTTTCTCGCCGGCGACGTACACGGGCAAATCGTTCCATGCGTAGTTCCAATCGTTGGAGGCGCTGAGCGTGACCGGGTCGTGCTCCACGCCGTCGCTCGACACGAGCTGCACCGACACGCTCGTCGGGCGGATGTTGTCGTTGTTGTCGGCGTCGTCCCACGCCTTCGCAACCGAGACGTGCGTCGTCTCGGGCGTGTGCGCATTCATTATCGTGAAGGCGTTGCCGAGCTGCTGCACGCTCGCGCTGTAACCCTGAGGCACGTCGAGCTCTTCGACCGCATACGCGATCTCGGTCCCATGCGCGTTCTTGGGCAAGCCAGTCCAGGCCGTCTTCCAATTGTTCGAAGCGTCGAGCGTCTGCTCAACCTGCACGCCGCCGAGGTCGTAGGGCTGCCCGTCGACCGTCGCGCTCAGGCGCACACGCACCCTGTCGGGGCGCTTGCCGTCTTGGTTCTCGGCGTCGTCCCAAACCTTCATGGCGGATACTTCGGTCTGCTCGGGCGTGCGCTTGTTCGTGACCGAGAACGTGAAGCCCTCGCCCGCATCGCCAGGTGCGGTGGCGGAGGTGACAGGCGCCTCGTAGCCCGAAACGGTCGCGACCTCGTCGATTGAATAGGCCACGTCGACACCCGCGTTCTTCTTCGGCAGGTTCTTCCACTCGTGCGCCCAGCCATTGGCCGCGTCGAGGGTGACAACCGGGCCGTATGCGGCACCGTCGGCCATGAGCTGCACCTGAACGGCGTCTGAACGCAAGCCGTCCTGGTCGTCGGCGTCGTCCCACGCCTTGTTCACGTGCGCCGTCGTCTCCTCGGCCTCGTGCGTATTCGTCACGACAAAGCCCACCTTCGCATCACCCGCGACAGCCTTCGCGTAACCGGCGGGAACGTTAAGCTCGTCGACGGTGTACACGACCGGAACGCCGGCATCGTTCAGGGCAAGCCCTTCCCAGGTATGCTTCCAGCTGTTGGCCGCGCTCAGCTTCACGGGGTTGCCCGATGCAGCGCCGTTCGCATACAGCTGCACCTCGATTTCGGCGGGGCGCAAGTTGTCGCGGTTGTCGGAGTCGACCCAAGCCTTCTCGACCGACACGCTCGTCTCGCCGGGCTTGTAGGAGTTCGTCACCGTGAAGCCAGCGGCCGCATCGCCGTCGATTTTCACCGCGTAGCCTTCCGGCACCGCGGCCTCGACGACGCGATATGCGATGCGCTCGCCCTGCGCGTACACGGGCAGGTTATCCCACGTGGCCGCCCAGCCGTTCGTCGCGTCGAGCACGCGCGTTTCGCCCTTCATGTCATTCGCCATGAGCTGCAACGTTGCGGATGCAGGACGTACGCGATCACGGTCGTCGCCGTCGTCCCACGCCTTGCTCGCCGAAATCGACGTCGTTTCGGGCGTGTAGGAATTCACGACTTCGAACGTGACGGAACCATCGGTCATCGTGCGCGAGACCGCCGAGCTATACCCGTCGGGCAGCGTGCTTTCCACCTCAACGAGCGTGTAATCGATGTCGGCGCCAGCCGCACGCCGCGGCAGGCCCGTCCACGAGGCGGACCAGTTGTTCTCAGCGTCGAGCGTCGCCGTCTTAACGGCCTGGCCGTTCGCGCGCAGCTCGACAGCGATGGAACCGGAGCGCTTGCCGTCCTGGTCGTTCGCGTCGTTCCACGTCTTGCTCACCGCGATGTCGGTCGTCAGCGTGTCGTGGTTGTTCGCGATGTCGAAGCCGTCGATCGCCGCGGTGTACCCGTTCACGACCGCCTCTGAAAGCGTGTAGGCGATCTCTTCACCCGCCGCATATTTCGGACGCGGGCCGAACGAGTAGGCCCAGCCGTTCTCGGCGGTCACCGTGCGCGTGTCGATAACCATGCCGTTCGCGAGCAGGTTCACAGTGACCGATGCCGGACGCAGGCCGTCTTGGTTGTTCGCGGCGTTCCTCGGTTTAGTGCCGGACACCTCGACCGTCTCGGGCACGTGCGTGTTGCGCACGTTGAAGCCGTCGACGCTCGTCGTGTAGCCCTCGACCGCATCTTCGGTCACGCTGTAGACGATTTGCTTGCCGTCCTTGAACTTGGGAAGGTCGCCGAACGAGTATGCCCACACGCCATTCGCGTCGGCGGACACAATGCGCTCGGCGATCTCGGCGCCATCGGCATGCAGGCGCACCGTCACCGATGCGGGCCGCTTGCCGTCTTGGTTGTCGGCATCGTCCCAGGTCTTCGCGCCGGAAATCTCGACCGTCGCGGGCGTGTGCGTGTTCACGAGGTTGAAGCCGTTCGCCGTGGCCACGTAGTTGGCGACGGGTTCCTCGGACACCGTGTACGTTATCTCCTCGCCCGCGCCGTACTTCGCGAGGTCGGTGAACTTGTAGGACCAGTTATCGTCCGCCGTAACCACCTGCGAGTCGACCTTCTCGCCGTTCGCGAGCAGGTTCACGGTGATGCTTTCCGGCCGCAGGCCGTCCTGGTTGTTCGCGTCGTCCCAGGTTTTCGCGCCTTCGATCTCGGTGATCTCGGGCGTGTGCGTGTTCTTCAGGTTGAAACCATCGGCGCTCATCGTGTAGCCGGCGGGAACGACCTCTGAAACCGTGTAGGTTATCTCCTTGCCGTCCTGATACCGGGGCAGCTCGGTGAACGCGTATTTCCAGCCATCAGCCGCGCTCGCCGTCGCCGTCGCGACCTGCTCGCCGTTCGCGAGCAGGCGCACCGTGATTTCGCTGGGGCGCATGCCGTCTTGGTTGTCAGCGTCGTCCCAGGTCTTTTCGCCCTCGACACCCACGCGCTTTACCTCGTGCGTGTTCGTTACGACGAAGCCCCGCTCGGCATCGTATTGCGGAGCGATCGACGTGGTGTACTGCCGCGCCACCTTCTCATCGGTGACCTCCTCGATCGTATAGGTGATTTCACGCCCGTCGCGGTACTTATCGAGACCGTCGAACGTCGCCGTCCACGCCGGGCCCGTAAGCGTCGCCACTTTGTCGGTCGCGCTCCCATTCGCGACGAGGCGGACCTGCACGTTCGTCAGGCGCAAGCCATCGAAGTCATCCTCGTCGTTCCAGTCCTTGGAAACCTTCACGCTCGTCTTCTCGGGCGCGTGCGTGTTCTTCACGTTGAAGCCGGCTATCTCGCTCGTGTACCCCTCGACCGTCTCTTCCTCAATCGTGTATTCGATTTCCTCGCCACCCTGGCACTTGTCGAGGTTATCGAACGACCACCTCCAACCATCCGTAGCCGTAACGGTCTTCGAGGCGACCTGCTCGCCATTCGCGAGCAGGTTCACGGTGATGCTCTCAGGGCGCTTGCCGTCCTGGTTGTTCGCGTCGTCCCAGGTCTTCTCGCCCTCGATGCGGGTCTTCTCGGGCGCGTGCGTGTTCGTGATGTTGAAGCCGTCGACGGCGCTCTCGTACCCAGCGACTGCGACCTCGCGCACCTCGTATTTGATCTCCTTGCCGCCTTTGTATTTGTCGAGGTTGCTGAACGACCACTTCCACGCGCCGTTTACGTCGGGCGTCACGGTCTTCGAATCGATTTGCTTGCCGTCGGCGAGCAGGTTCACGGTGATGCTCTCCGGTCGCAGGCCGTCCTGGTTGTTCGCATCGCCCCAGGTCTTCTCGCCGTTCACGCTCGTCTTCTCAGGCGCGTGCGTGTTCGTGATGTCGGCGCCTTGCACACTCGTCGTATACCCATCAACCGCATCCTCGGAAACGGTGTAGGCGATTTCCTTCCCGTTGTCGTAACGCGGCAGCTCGGTGAACGCCCACGCCCAGCCGTTATCCGCAGTCACCGTGCGCGTGTCTTTCACCTCGCCGTTCGCAAGCAGGTGCACCGTGATGGAGCTGGGGCGCTTGCCGTCCTGGTCGTCGGCGTCGTCCCAGGTCTTCTTGCCCGACAGGCCCGTCTTCTCCGGACTGTAGGAGTTCGTCACGTCGTAACCGTTCACCTGAGACGTGTAACCTTCAACGCCGACCGCCACCTCGTCTACGGTGTAAACGATTTCGGTTCCGTGATCGCGGTACTTGGGCAGGCCCGTGAACGAGTACGACCAGGCGCCATCGGCACCGGCTTCCACATCCTTCGAGTCGACCTGATCGCCATCGGCGAGAAGACGCACGGCGACGCTCGTCGGGCGCTTTCCGTCTTGGTTGTTCGCATCGTTCCACGTCTTCGCGCCCGATACCTGCGTCATCTCGGGCGCGTGCGTGTTCGTGATGTCGAAGCCCGAAACGGCCGTCGTGTAATTCGCCACGGCATCTTCCGTGACGGTGTAGACGATCTCGATGCCGCCGTCGCGGAACTTCGGCAGATCGGTAAAGCGGTATGCCCAGCCATCATCGGCCGTCACCCGAGCCTCGCGCACCTCCTTGCCGTCGGCGAGCAGGTTCACGGTGATGCTCGTCGGGCGCAGGCCGTCCTGGTCATCGGCGTCAGCCCACGTCTTCGCGCCCGACACTTCCGTCGTCGCGGGCGTGTGCGTGTTCGTTATCTTGAAGCCGTCGACGGTGGCTTCGTAGCCGGGAACCGCGTCTTCGGAAACCGTGTAGGCGATCTCTTTGCCGTTGGCGTATTTCGGCAGGTTCTCGAACGCGTACGTCCAGCCGTCGGCTGCTCGCGCCTCGGTCGAACCCATCTCGACGCCGTCCGCTTTCAGGCGCACCGTGACGCTCGTCGGCCGGGCGCCGTCGCGATTGCCGTCGTCGCTCCAGGCCTTCGAGCCCTCGACCCTCGTCGTCTCGGGCGTGTGCGTGTTGGCGATGTCGAACCCGATGATCTCGGTCGTATATCCTGTAACGGGCTTCTCGACGACCGTGTACGCGATGCGCTTGCCTTCGGCGTATGCGTCGAGGTTGTCAAACGAGTACTTCCACCCGTCCGCGGCAGTCACGGTCTTGGTCTGCAGGTCCGCACCGTTCGCGCGCAGCGTGACCTCGATCGAATCGGGACGTATTCCGTCCTGGTCGTTCGCGTCGTTCCAGGTCTTCGTGCCCGATACACTCGTCTTCTCGGGCGTGTACGTGTTGGTGATGGTGAAGCCCTTCACCTCGGAGGTATAGCCCTCAACGCCGATTGGGTCCTCGGTCACCGTGTACGCGATGGCCACGCCGTCGCGGTTTTTCGGCAGGTTGCCGAACGAGTAGCGCCAGTTGCTCTCGGCGGTCGCAGTCGTCGTGGCGATTTCGCGATCGCCGTCGTGCAGGCGCACCGTAACGGAGGCAGGGCGCTTGCCGTCTTGGTTGTTCGCGTCGTTCCACACCTTCTCGCCGCTCACGCTCGTCGTATCGGGCTTGTGGGTGTTCGTCACGGTGAAACCGGCGGCGGCATTGCCCGCGATCGAGGTCGTATAGCCGTCGACTGCATCCTCGGTCACCGTGTAAACCGCATCGGCGCCGTTCAGACGCTTGGGGAGGTTGCTCCACACGTACTTCCATTCGGAAGCGGCACTCAATATGACGCTCGACTGCACGCCGGGGATATGCGCCTCCTGGCCGTTCGCGAGCAGGTGCAGCGTCACCGATGCGGGGCGCACGCGGTCGCGGTTGTCGCCATCATCCCACGCCTTCTGCACCTCGACGCGTGTGGTCTCGGGCTCGTACGCGTTCGTGATAACGTAAGCGCCGTCGGATGCGATCGAGTACGCCACGCGATAGTCGACCGGCGTGCCCGCCTCCTGCACGGTGTAGGCGATCGCCTTTCCATCTGCGTATTTCGCCAGGCCATCCCAGCTCGCTTGCCAGCCCGTCGCTGCGGAAAGCGTCTTCGCAGCTCCCGCGACCACAACGTTGTCGGCGAGCAAGTTCACCACGACCTCGGCAGGGCGCATTCCGTTCGCGTTGTTGTCGTCGCGCCACTCCTTGCGCACCGAAACGGAAGTCGTCTCGGGTACGCGCTTGTTCGTGACGACGAGCGTGGAACCATCGGCGCTGTACGTCGGCACCTCGTACGCGCCGAGCTCGGTGAGCTCCCTCACCGTATAGGAAATGGGCGCGCCGTTCTCTTTCTTCGGCAGATCGGTGAACGTGTCGCTCGTCTTCGCGCCGCTTAGGGTTACGGTCTTGCCCGTGTCCTTGCCGTTCGCGAGCAGCGCAATCGTGACCGGCGCACGCTTGCCGTCTTGATCGTTCGCGTCGTCCCACACCTTGCGCACGGGCACCTGCGTCTTCTCGGGAACATGCGTGTTAGTAATCGTGAAACCCTCGGCAACAGAGCCGGTGACGGCCTCCGTGTAGCCGGTGACCGCGTCTTCGGTCACCGTATAGGTTATGGCGTTGCCCGCAGCGTCGATCTTGTCGAGGCCGTCAAACGAGAACGCCCAGCCACCCGCCGCTGTAGCAGTTGCCGTCTTGCCGGTGTCGATGCCGTTTGCGAGCAGATGCACCGTAACCTCGCTGGGCCGTATGCCGTCGCGGTTGTCGTCGTCGTTCCACGCCTTCACGCCATCGAGCGTCATGGTTTCCTGCACGTTCGCGAAGGCCACGCCTGCGAACGTCGTGTCGCCGTTGTAGGTGACCGCAAGCGTTCCCTCGCCGGTGTCGGTCACGCGCACGCTTACGGTATGGGCTGCGGCATCGTAGAGCATGCCGCCGCTCGCTTTCTTGCCGCCGATGACGAGCGTGGCGTCGGCGGGCACGTTCTCCTGAATCGTGTACGTGATGTCTGCCACGCGATGCCCCGCCTCGTCGCGCTCGTTGAACGCGAGGGTCGCCGCGTCATAGGTGATACCTCCGAAGTTCACGTCGCCCGCGGCGTCGTTGGTCGCCGTGCGCGACGTGCCGTCGGTGCCCGTCAGCGTGAAGCCGAACATGCCGGCAGCGGGAGCCGTGCCGTTCAACGTTTTCTTCGCCTGCAGATTCGCAACGCCAGTCGCGGCGTACGTGTTCGTGAACACGGCCTCGTCGCCACCGTTGGCATACGTGGCCTCAGCGGCGTAGCGACCGTTGCCCGCATTCACGACGTTCACGGTAACGGTTTCGACATGCGTATCGTAGCTAATGCCGGCCGTATCGCCCGCGGTCTCGGAAATCGTGTAGGTGTGCGTGCCGGCGGCGCCGTATTCAATGTTGTCGAACGCCACCGTGCCCGCTGCGTCGTTGGTCGCCGTCTGCAGCAGCTCGCCGCCCTCGCGCAGTTCGAACGTGAACGCGCCCGCCTTCAGATCACCGTGCTCGAACACCTTGCGCGCCTTCAGCAGCGTGGTCGTCTTCGCGGTGTCGGTGACGTTGTAGGCCGTGTTCGGCGACGGGTGGATGCCATGCGACTCGGCCTTGGCGTTCTGCGCAGAGAAGTTGTTGCCCTGCGTCATGACGAAGTGCGGACTCTCGTCGTCGATGGCATAGCCGAACGGTGCCTGCACCTCCTTGAAGTAGTACAGCGTGTCGTACTGGATTGCCTTCGTGCGTTCGTCGACAAGGACCGCGCTGCCGTAGTTGTCGGTCGTCACCGTGTTCACGAGCGTCGAAGCAGCAGCGAGCCCCTCGGGCGTCCATTGTCCGGCGGGCAGCTTGTCCATGTCGACCGCGTACAGCTCGAACACGGCGCCTGCCAGGCGCGCACTCGCGGCCACGACGTTGCTCGAGTCGGTCTTCGTGATGGAAATCGCCGTGCCGCTGCCGTACACGCTCGCATCGGCGTGGTTCACCCTGAACCACTGTTTGCTCTGCGTCTGTTTTTCCGTGATGCCGTTAAGCGTCGCCGAGTTCGTGACCTCGAACTGCTCTCCCTCCTTGCCCGAAAGACTCACGTCGTACGAGATGACGAGCGCACGGCCATCGGGCACGTTCACCGAGAAGGACGAGGTGGCGTGGTCTTGCTCGTCGGTCTCGTTGTTGCTCAGGGTGACCTTGCACTGGTCCGTGATGTTCTCGCCAGTGTTCGCGTCGGTCACGCGGATGCTGCTGAGCACGACCGTCGAGCGATAGTCGAGCGTGTCCTTCAGGTTCACCGATGTGTGCGTGTTGTCGGGGTCGAGCTTCTGGCCCTTGTCGTTCACCTTTATCGTGTAGTGCACGACCGGCTCGCCGTTGCCCTGGCTACCGGTTTTCGAAATGACGGAATCGGTATAGGTCACGTTGGTGTGGGCGTTTCCAAGCGGTATGCCACCCGCCTCGAGCAACGCCGAGTTCCGCAGCGTCTGCATCGTGCCGTCATGTACGACGTAGGCCGGGTCGAGAGCCGTCTGGAAGCTCAGCTCGATACCCGCATAGCAGCTGCCGTTTTCATCGAGGAACGGGGTTTGCCAGTGTTCAAGCGGCGCTTTCGTGAGGTCGAAGCTGAACGTTGCCGTACGTCCCTGCTGCTCGAGCGCCACTGACGCGTTCCTCCACTCGAGCCACGGCGTCGGGCGAACCACCCTGGCATAGATGCTATCGGGAACGACCGTCATGCCTTCGGGCAAGGTGTCGATTATCGATATATACGGACTATGGAGGTCAGACACATCCTGTCCCTGGTTATAGCGATCGCGATTCGCGTAGATGGTCCATTCGAAAACGTAACGGCCCAGCTCGCTGTCCCAATAGCCGTCGCTGCCAAGTTTCGTCATGGCCGTTGCACCGTCGAGGTCGTACGTCGCCTCGACGCTCTTACCGTATTTCTCGGTATTGCCCTGCGTGATACGCGCACGGCCCTCGTTGTAATAGGTCTGGTACGTACCGTCGCATTTCGTGTCGTAGTAGATGTCGATCGGCGTCTTGTTCGTCACCACGTTGCTCATCGTGGGCGAGTCAAGGATGAAGCGGATGCGGAAAGCGACCGGCACGCTTTCGCCATCGAAATTCTTGTCATACGAAGTGAAGCCGTAAGTGCGGCCGCCCTTTTCGTCGAATTGGTAGTCGACGCCCTTTTCGAGTTTCACGCCATTGGCATACAGGGTGGGCTCCCCGACGAACCAGATCTTGTAATACTTGTCCAAGCTGTTATCGGTATGGTTATGCCATTTCATCAGGCTGTCGTAGTACTGCAGCACGAGGCCCGACTTCTGCTCGGGTTCGGGATAGATGTCGCTCACGAGCGTGGAATGCCAGCTGACGATGCCGGTCGCGAGCGCTTGCGACTGGTCGGCGACCTCCTTCGTCACCTCGGGCTCGGGCTTAGGTTCTTCTTCGGGCGTCGTGCCCTTGTCGGGAACGTAGGTGTAGGTCGTCGTCACGCTCGTCGGCGGCGTGCCCTCGGGCGGCGTTATCGTGGCGGTGTTGTCGAACGTCTTATTATCGGTGATGGCGGCAACGTCATCGATGATCGTGTAGTACTGGATGTAATACGTCTTGGCGCCCGCGTCGGCGGGGAACGTGTACGTGAACGACGAGGCACCTTCGGGAATCTTTTGCGTGTCGATTTGCTTATAGTTCGCGTCTAGCACGTTGAAATGTCCGAACCACGTCGTGCCTGCCGGCAGCGTGTCGGTTACGGTGTAGCCGCCGAGGTCGATCTTGCACTGGTCCGACCCGTTCACCTGAACCGTCCACAGGATCTTATCGCCCTGCCACAACGCCCCCGTCCACTTGTTGATGATGTTCTTCTGCACCCAGATGTACGAGTTCGCCGAGTTGCGTTTCAGATTGCCGTCGTTGCCGTATTCCCAGGTGGCGGTGTTATCGGCGTCGCTCAGCGTTGCCCAGTTCGCAAGCGCGTTGTACTCGGCGATGTCGATCTTCGCGCGGTAGGTCACCACATGGTCGCCCTTCGCGATGGCGCGAGGCGCGGCGGTGGCGGTGTGCGTGCCGTCGGGATTCTGCGTTATCGCGACGTCGAGCGACGCGCCGTCGAGCGTGAACGACCCTTCCACGTAATCGAGGCTCGCGCCGAGCGTGTCGCTGAACGCGAACGTGCCGAAATCGCCCTGCGCATGCAGGTTCACGGTATAGGTGACGTAACCGCCCTCCTCGACGCCGGCGTTCGACTTCGAGCCCGTCATCTCGGCTTCTTTCACCTTCACGGTGACCGTTTCGGTCGCACCGGGGAACGAGAACGTGTTGTCCTGACCGGTTTGCGTCGACTCCTCGTCGAGCGTGAAATCGAAGTTGAAATTGCCGCCGCTGTTGGGGTGCGCGAGCGCCCAGCTCTCGTCGTAGTAGAAGAAAACGATGTTATTCGCGATCTCCCATGTGCCCGCCACGTTGTTGCCGTCGTCGTACAAGGTGGCGCGCTCCTTGTCGGCGGCTTTTATGTTGTCGGGCATGTCGTAGGAATACGTGAGCCTGCCGCTCTTCGGCCCCTCGCCCGCGTTGAAGTCGAAGTGCACTTGGCCGTACAGCGTCTCTGCGACGCTTACCTCGTAGTCAGACGTCAGCTGGTTGGTGCGGCCGCGGCGATCGGATTCCGTCGGGTATATGCTGACGTTCACGGTCGCGTTCGCATTCGTGATGGGCGTCACTGTGGCGGCGGGGTTCACCGCGAGGCTCGTCCCCAGGATGTTCTCGAGCTCGGTGTTCTCGTTCGCAGCCAAGCTGTCGAGCGTGGCCGTGCCGAATGTCGCGAACTCGACGGCATTGGTTTCGGAGCTGGCGGCGTTAACCGCATCGGCCGCATCGGCTGCGCCGGCTACGGGCGCGTTCGCGGCAGTTTCGCCCTGCGCAGCCTCCCCGCTGGCGGACTCCGACGAGGCGGCGCTGCCTTCCCTTGGCGCAGCGCTCCCGGAATCGGCTGCTCCGGCTTGCGCGCCTTCGGCATTCGGCGTTTCAGCCGAAGTGGCGGACGCAGCGGGCTCGGCACCCGCAGCTGATTCCGCGCCCGCAGCGGGCTCGACCGAATCAGCATCTGCGGAAACTTCCACCGACTCGACCGTCGGCGCGGTGATGGCGCGCACCCCCACCTTGCTCGTGAGGGCCACCTCCGAAGCCGTGAGCTTGTACTTCTTCTCGTCGTTCGGCTTCAGCTTCGTGTCGGCGCCGTCGATGGTCGCGGTGACCGATTCGATCTGGTAGCCGCTGTCGGGCGTGGCTGTGAACTCGAGGTCGGCGCCGGCGGGCAGGGTGACCTTCGTGGCCGGCTCGGCGATCACCTGGTTCTCGTAGGTGATGTAGGCGTGCTCGAATTCGAGCGGCACGTCGATCGACGTCGCTTGCTCGAGACGCTCCTGCGCGCCTTCGGCCGCGTCGGCCGATGCCTTGTTTGCCAGGCCGCTGATCGGCCACTGCAGGAAAACGAGCGATAGCGCCACGAGTATGGCCACTGCGTTCCTGGTCATTTTCGCAAGCGCGTTCGTTGTGAATTTGGTCTTGTTCATCGCCGTTCTCCCCCTTCCTACCACTCGTTCATTTCGTCGTTCTTGCGACGGCGAACCGCGATGACCACGACGAGTCCCACGACTACGACGGCGGCGCCGATTCCGACGGCCACCATCCAGGTGGGAACTTGCATGATCGACGAAGCCGCGGTGCTCGTGCCGCCCTTGTCGAACCCAGACGCCAACGGCGTCTCGCTGTCTTCGATGCGCTCGGTGTTCGAGTCGACGCCGCTCTCGTTGGTGAGCGTGGCGTTGTTGTCGCCGCCGTCGAACACGTTGTAGGTGCGCTCGCCGTTCAGCTGCAGCGCCTGGGCGCCGGCCGCGTTGGCCGCGGCGTCGGCAGCAGCGGCATCGGTCGCGGTCGTGGCAGTTTGGTCGGCTGCCGGACCTTCCAGATAAATCACGCGGATGCGGTTGATGATGGTCTCGTTGCTGAGCGTGTCGTGGATGTCGCGGTAATACACCGAGTACTCGTTCAGGCCCGAGTAGTAGCTGTGCGCGATCGGTTCGCTCTGGCCGTCGAGCTTCACGTAGTCGACGCCGCCGACGCTGAGCGTGTCGGGCGAGTCGATCGTGATGCGCGCGTTCTGGTCAGGGTCGGACGTGTAGGTATGCGACTCGACGACCGCGCCGGTGAGGAAGTTCACGTAGTTCACGGTTACGTTGTAGGCGCCCGGAGCCTGGTAGCCCTGCGGAACGTAAAACGCATCGACGCACGGCGCGGCACCGGAGTGCAGCGTGTAAGCGTAGTCGGACGGGTCGCCGACCAGATAGAACGTGGTGCCGTTGGCTTCCAAGGTTGCCGGCGGCATAACGGTGGGACTGGCCTCGGTCGCCGTTTGGCTGGTCGTACCGAGCGAGCGGCCATCTTCGCCGATGCGCTTGCTTCCGTCGAGCAGGTTGAAGGTGACGTCCGCTTCTGCCGCATCGCGCGGATCGGCCGTGTATGCCACCTTCACCGTGCGCGTGTGGGTGAGCACGTTGTCGGTCGCGGCGCTCAGGCGAATGGTGGGCGAGCCGACGATGCGATAGGTGACGACTTCGGAAGCGCCGTTCGCAGCGGTCTCGGTCTTGTGGATCGCCGACGGCGCGGTGTAGATAAACTCGCCGGTCACGTTCACGGAATCGGTGGCGATGACGGCGCCGCTCTCGTCGACCATCTGAATGGTGGCCACGTAGAAGCCCGAAAGCGCCTGGTCGGCTTCCGACATTTTCACACAGTACACGCTGAACGACGTGCTGCCGGGGTTGTGCGCGGTAACCGAGTTGCGGAAGAACACGGTGCGGTAGAGCGCGCCGTCTTCGCCCGTGATTACCTGCGGAATGTCGACGCGGCGGTCTTCGCCGTACGCGAGGCCGGCGATCTTGGTGGTCGCCACGGTGGCACCGGTGGCGTCGACGTACTTCACGATGCCGTCTACCGTGGTGGACTCGTCGTATTCTTCGTAGGCGAAATGCTGCACGCCGCTCGCAGTGGTCGGCGTCGCGCTGGTCAGGCGATAGGTTCGGCCGTTCGTGTAGAGCGTTTCGGCCGGCTCGAACGGACGCGCCGCGAGCTCGGCTTCGTTGGCCGTGCGCGTGCCGATGAGCTTGGTCGTGCCGTCGGGGAGGTCGGCGTACACGCCGTAAAGCGCGCCGGAGTAGAGCAGCGTGGAATCGGCGCGGTTATCGTAGGCTTCGATGACGTACGTGCCGTCGAGCGCGTTCAGGTCGAGGCCGTCGATGTCGAGCGTGGCTATGCCGGCCCACGTGGCACCGTTGTCCGCATTGGCGTGCTCGCCGATCGTATACGGCAGGTTCTGCGCGATGGCGCGGCCGTTCGCCTTCACGGTGAGGAAAACCTTCTCCCCCGCCGAGCCGTCGACGTCGAGCACGTCGACTTCGCCCGACTCGATCGCCGACCCGGTGCCGTGATAGTCGGCGCCATGCACGGTCGCGGCCAACGCCGTCGGCGCCGCGATGCACGACGCAAGCGCCGCCACGCACGCCACGCGCCCCAACAAGGACAGCGTCCCCATACGTTTCACTGCTCCCCTCATGCCATGTGTGACACTTATCGTCAGACACGATCTGTCATTTTTCGGGTGGCGCTTGCTTTGCCGCATGTTGTCCTCTAAAAATGACAGATCGTGTCTGACGATAAGTGTCACACCCTACAGCCGCTTGGCGCTGAGCACCAAGCGGTTGGTGTCGGAGCAGGTGCTGAGCGTGACGATGTGGTCATACCCCGCCACGTCGACGCCTGTCTCGTAAGCCGATCTTTCCTTGAGCTGACGCGCGAACGCGTCGAACGACGGGTAGTCCGTAAAACGTGCTGTCTGCGCTGTCTGGAATGTGTCGGGCATGTGTATGACCTGTGATTTTTCCTATCAGGGCTCTCTCCGTCGCTCTCCGCTATCTGCTCTCTCGACACGGCTTTGTCGGCAATTTGTCGGTCGCTTTGTCGGTCACAATGTCGGTCGACGGATTGCTGTGGAAAACCTCATGGTCGAGAGAAAGGAAGCATGCCATGGAGTACACGAGCAGAGGGCTGCGCAGGCGGGGCGACACGGACAAGTGGGAGGTGACGCTCTCTCACATCGACCCCTATACGGGCGAATCGATCAGGACGTACCACACGGTCGAGGCCAGGACCGAGAAGCAGGCCCAGAGGAAGCGCGACCAGCTGATACTGGACCTCGAGCGCGAGGGCGGGGCGGTCGGCTCGACCATCAACGTGCGCGATTTCCTCGACCACTTCCTCGAGGTCAAGGAGGCGAGCAAGTCGATCGAGAAGTCGACGCTGGTGGGCTACCGCTACGAGGCGCGCAAGATAAGCAGCTACATCGGCGACGTGAGGCTGTGCGACGTCAACATCATGGTCGTGGAGGAGTGGATGGCCAAGATGGTGAGCGAGGGCTACGCGCCCAAGACCGTCGCCAAGCCCTTCCGGCTGCTCAAGCAGGCGCTCAAGTACGCCGTGGGCGGCGACCTCATCAAGAAGAACCCCTGCGACTTCTGCAAGCCGCCCAAGCGCAAGAAGACGCCCATCAACGCGCTCGACCAGGCCGACCGCTCGCGCATGCTCAGGCTCGCCCGGAACGCGCAGCCCGAGCCGCTCGGCTACATGATCGAGGTGGCGCTCACGACCGGCATGCGCCTGTCCGAGGTTTGCGCGCTGCGGGCGTCCGCGGTGCTCGACGAGCCGGCGCTCGTGGTGAAGGCGTCGCTGGGCTCGGGTGAGCACGGGTACTACGAGAAGGAGCCCAAGACCGAGAGCGGCATCCGCACGCTGCCGCTCACCACGCGCACGTGGAGCGGTCTGCAGGCCCTGAAGAAGGACATGCTGCGCACGCTCGGCGAGTTCGGCGTCGCCGGTGCCGACCCCTACCTGTTCGGCACCTGGGAGGCCGACAGCAAGCCGTACAACCCCAACCGCCTGGGCAAGGAGTTCACCGCGTTCTGTAAGATGAACGGGTTCAAGTGCACGTTCAACGACCTGCGCCACACCTTCGCAACTATGATGATCGGCAAGGGGACCGACATCCGCACGGTGGCCGACTGGCTCGGCCACGCCAGCCCCAGCGTCACGCTCGACGTCTACGCCGACGTGGCGCCCGAGGCCAAGCGCGAGTCGCTCGAGAAGGTGAAGGCGTGCTTCGACGTCGACATGGACTTCCTGTTCGGTGAAGACGAGGCCGACCCCGCCGCAGGGTCCGCGTCGGGCATCCCGGGGCTGACGTTCACGGTGGCCCAGCTCGAGCTCATGCTCGCAGAGGCCCGCGCGCGCGAGAAGGCGCAGCGCGAGGCCGACGGCGCATTCGCCGCGTAAGGGGGCCGTGCGCGGGCGAGGGCCCAGAACCCCGCGCCCGCGCGGCCGAGGTCGAATATAATGGAGCTGTCACACAATCCAATAACCGCCCAATACCCCGCCACGAGGGGCATTCGCCCTTTTTGGTATTGGGCGTTTATACCAAGATTGTGTGACGCAACGGGGCGGATGCTCCTCTTGCCACGCGCAGGGAACATCCGCGGAAGCTTCGGACCTCGTGGAAGGCGCGACCATGGAAAACGGCAACGGGAACGTGCGGGACGGCCTCGCGGGCGCGGTCGTGGAATCATCCGACAAGCTGGCGGGGGCGGCGTCGCTTCTGCGTCTGCTCGAGGAGAAGGCGGAGGGCGGCGGTGCGGTGAGCGGGCAGGAGATCTCGGCCATCCGCTGCATCGTGGAGGCCTGCGCCGAAGCGCTCGACTCCGCCTGGCGCGACGAGTGACGAGGCGCGTAGCGTCACTGGCCGCCATCGCTTTCCCATTGGGACGGGTCGGACGCCTCGTGGTGCACTGCGACGGCCTGGCTTTCCGCCAGGGCGTCGTGTGCAATCAAGATTGCCGAAGGGGCGGCGAGCCCCCTAGGTTCCAAGACGGCGGGGTCAACACCTCGCCTTCTTCTTTTCGATTGGGAGGCCGCTTCGTGGCTGAACGCCTTACAGGGCGGTCGCGGGGGCGCTCAACTTCGCGCTCGCGCGCAACGTCGCAGAGTTCAAGAAGCCCGTCTACGGCGAGCGGCGCCTCTGCCAGGTCGCGGATTACGCCTGCTGCGTCGAGCGGGCGATCCCCGACAAGCCGAACAGCCAGCTGCAGAGGTACCGCAGGGCGCACGGTGCGTAGGCCGCCCCGGCGGCGGCTTCCAGCGCCTGTTCCGTCGCGTGCACCCCATGCAATTGAAGTCGGAGGCCCGAGGATCCAAGGCGGCGGGATGACGTCGCGCAGTTTCTCGCCCAGAGACGGCCTCGCCTTCCCTGCGCTATGAGGAGATGGGGGGCGAAAAGAGGTCGGCGGAAAAACTGGAGCGAGACCGCTTGCACGACCCCGCCCCTACAAAACCCGAAGGTTTTAACATGTGATGCCATTATGAGGGCATGGGAACCCAGATGTCAACGAGCCTGAAGAGGAAGTCGAAAAACGACACGATGGTGCTATTCCTGTGGAACTGAGGGAGCGCCGCCTCGTAGCTTTTGCGTAAGGCTGCGAGCCTCTCAGCGTTCCTGCGCATGGTCGGGCCCCTTTTGCAGAGGGCGCTCAGGGCGTACAGCGATGCCGCCATCTGCGCTATGCGCAGGTTCGACAACTTCGCTCTACGGCTCTTCGTCCTGGGGATGCCCCGCTCGTTCATCGACTCGACGATGAGGGAGTTCGTGGGGTAGCCTGCGACCGCAGCCGATTGCGTGAATCCGTTGACTATGCAGTGGTTATGTGCAGTAGCATTCCTCAGCGCCTTCACGCTCTTGAGAATGTAATGCTCCTGCCTCATCGTCTCGTCGTCCCATCGATCGGCGCAGAACAGGTAGAAGCCCACGAACGTGCCGAAGTCGATGAGCTCGAGGAACACCCATGCCGGCATGTCGGCGCTATGGTGGGCGATCAGGTCGCCGGCGTAGGCGTCGCGCCGCTCGCCGTCCCGGCTTCGGGCGCGCATCGCCCCCTGGATGGCGTTCCTGCCCGTGTGGTTCAAGCTGGCATAGAAGTCCGTCACGATCCGGTAGCCGTCCTCGTCGTGCGCTTCGACGTTAAAAAGCACCTTCATCTTCGCGAAGTGCTCGACGTCTACCGTCAAGGCCAAGAAGGCCTCGCGCAGTTGCCGGTCGAGGGATGAGAGCACCGCGAGATCCCCGAAGTCGAGGTTGACGTAAGCGCCCGCGTCGGGCCCCTCGGCCTTGCGCTCGTAGAGCTTGCGGTACGACGTGAGGCGCAAGTAGTTGTTGCCGAGGAGGAGAAGCTCGGCCGCCTCCTCTTCGCTGCACAGGTTGAATGTGACGCCCTTTGCCTTCAGTCGGGCCACTTGCTGATCGACTGTCAGCATGCTCTTGTCTCGATTCCGCTCGGTTGGGTCGATCTGCTCCATAACACTCCTGTTCGTTCACAGCCAATTGTAAGCGAGCAGAACGTCGTAGTGGCTATGGCGAAGGTCATTCTCGGCCGAAACCGTCACTCCCACTTCCGCCTTCCCGCAGCCCGCAGCAACTGCACGTCCGACCAGCGAGGCACCCCTGCCCCGTCTCCTTTCCCGGACGCCCCGTCCCCGCGCCGGCCCTTGCGGCGCCAGT
>JAFUBE010000496.1 GCA_017460365.1 Eggerthellaceae bacterium | reverse complement strand
TGCGAAAAATTCGCTGGTGGCAAAGAAGTCGAAGTTGCCGGTCGTCCTGGTCGCCGTGGGGGCGGCGATCCTCGTAGCGGCTTTCGCGCTGTACGTCGTGCCGCTGTTCATACCGCACCCGTACGACCCCAACAGTCATGTCGCGTTGACGTCCGACTCGTCTTCGAGCGCTTCGGGTTCGTCGGCGTCGTCAACCTCCTCGAGCGAGGGAAGCTCGGGGTCTTCGAGCTCGTCTTCGAACGGCAGCGCATCGTCGTCGGCTAGCGCGTCGTCTTCCAGCCCATCAGCGTCTTCGAGTTCCTCCACATCGGGCGGCTCGCCTACGGCAACAGGATCGTACTCAACCGACGAGCGCCCCAAGATAGGTAACTTCAAATGGTTCGACGGCGAGGCCATGAAGGGCAACGTGCCCGCTGACGCGAAGCGGATCGTCGATTTCGGCGCTTTGACGGGCGGTTGGAAATGCTACATCGTGGGGTCGGACGTGGAATGGCTGGCGAACGCCGACATCGAGGCGGGGCAGGCGGGCGCCACCGTCTCAATCGACTGGTAATACCTACGCGCAGCTTCGGGCGATACCCGTGAGGATTCCACGCCGAACTCAACATTTGCGGGCACATTCGACGGTGGCATGCTCGATGCCACGGGGTCGGGACGCATCACAATCGCGGCCTTCTGGCAGAAGGACGGCCACCAGTATGCCACAGGCTCGTTCATGTGGCCGAGCGGCGAGACCGGCACCATCGCCCTCGTGCGGCCATGAAGAAGGCCAGCAGGACGCACGTGACCGTGCTCGCTGCAACGGTCGTGCTGCTCACATCGCTGCACAAGTGAAGGGGCGGGGATATAGTCCCCGCCCTAGGGTGGACCAGGGCCTTGCGGCCAGCCCAGTGGCTATACTATAGCTGGCAGGCTCCAACGTTTCAACGGCGATTCCAAGAGCATTTCAAATGGCACCCACAGGTGCACACGGGGTGCACGCCGACATCGAAACTTGCGTGAAAGTGGCTAAATCTGCGCGATTGGCTAAGCGCGGATTACCCTATTTACCTGCACTTTTGCTTATACTGCCATACGGCGACGCCGCTGTCACGTCGGAGGTCGCGAGTTCAAGTCTCGTACATCCCGCCACGAAATTCCAGCTCAGCCCATTAAAGTGGCTGGGCTTTTTTATACCACTTTTTCAATATCGCCCTGTTGCAGACACTTCTCAGACAGTTCCGTGAAAAAGTTCGTCTTGTACCAGTCCGAGGGCGCGAACGCGCCCGTCGTGGTGCTCTACCTGAACGAGACGTTCTGGCTGACCCAGAGGGAGATGGCAGAGCTGTTCGACGTCGACCGCAGCGTCATCACGAAACACCTGAGAAACGTGTTCGAGGAGGGCGAGCTCGAGAAGGGCTCAATTAGTGCAAATATTGCACTAGTTCGAACCGAGGGCGCGCGGCAGGTGAAGCGTCAGGCCGAGATATACAATCTCGACGCCATCATCGCGGTGGGCTACCGCGTGAACTCGTTGAAGGCGACGCGCTTCCACACATGGGGCTCACGAGCTGGAAGGGCTCGCCGGAGGGCCGTATCCACTCGAGCGACGTGACTGTCGCCAAGAACTACCTCACCGAGGACGAGATTGCGCGCCTGAACCGGCTTGTCACCCGCTTCCTCGACGATTTGGAGGACCGCGCCGCCGACCACGTGCTCACGAGCATGCGCGACTGCGCAGACGCACTCGACGGCTTCCTGCGCTATGCCCGCCGAGACGCGCTCGAGGGCAAGGGGACCCGCACCCACGCCCAGGCAAAGAAGAAGGCGCTCGGCGAGTTCGCGAAGTTCCAGAAGGTGCAGGACGCCACCTTCGAGAACGACTTCGAGCGCGAGATGAGGCGCATCGAGGGCCGGCGCTAGCCCAGCAGCCCAAACGACGGTCTTCGCATTCTGAGCAACCGGTCTTTGTCCGGAAGGTCCAAACTTACCCCCGTGAAGAAAAGGTCGTTTTTGGCTATGGGTGATGCATGCAAAGCAGGGTAAAATCGGCATGTGAGAATGAGAGGCGCCCATGAACATTGACCACCTGAGAGAATTCACGTACCTCGCCGAAACGCTGAGCTTCGCCGTGACAGCGCGGCATTTCTTCATCGGCGCATCGGTGCTCAGCAAGCACATAGCGGCCATGGAGGACGACCTGCAGGTGAAACTGTTCGACCGGGACAGCCGAAAAGTCACGATTACGCCTGATGGCGAGGCCTTCTATCGCGACATTGTGGGCGTGGTCGACGGCTACGATCGGGCGCTCGCCAACCTCGAGGCGCGCCGCGGCGGCGTCGACTTGCACCTGCGCATCGGATACCTGCGCGGAGCGGCGCGGCCGTTCCTGCCCACGCTCGTCCGCTACATGGAACAGGACCATCCCGAGGTCGA
>JAFUBE010000495.1 GCA_017460365.1 Eggerthellaceae bacterium | reverse complement strand
GGCGTATTTCAAGGATGTGGAAGCAGGGCTCGCAGAGGCGGTCAGGGAGGCCGTAGGCGGAGTCGAAGGCGCAAAGCTTGACGAGAGCGTGTTCGATCTGGCTCGCGTAGGCCGTATTCCTGGCACGTACAACCCGAAGGCGCGGTCATGGTGTACGCTCGTGAGCAACAGCGAGAAGTTCTACGACCTTAAGGAACTCAGCGCTTTTGGACGCAAGAAGGCGTGGCCGCACATCAAGCGCAATACTGCGCGGAATCTTAAGCGTGCAACCGGGCTGCTGCGTTCGCGTTTACATGGTATCGAGCGTCTGCAGAGGCACCGTAAGTTTAACTGCGTTGGCAGCAGGGAGAACATGTGCTTCGTCTATTACAACACCGCTACGCAGATCTATGGGCCTGAGAAAGCGTTGCAGGTGACATTGCAGCTGAACGCAAAGTTCAACACTCCCCTGCCGGTGGCTGATATCGAGCAAATATCCAGGACGGTCGACAATAACGTGGTACTCTACGGAACTTATAAGGGCGAGACCGGATTTTATCCGCTCAAGGCGTCATCGGTGGCCGAGAAGCTTTCCATGACACAGGAGGAGATGGCGACGACAAAGTTCTTCGGTGGAAAAAGGGAAAGAGACCGCGCGGCGCTGAAAGCCAGAAACGCGGCCAAGCGCAAGGCCATAGACGAGAAGATAGCCCACATGTACAAGATGGGCAGCACTCAGAAGGCAATCGCGAAGAGAATCGGGTGCTCAGTGCGGAAGGTGGCGTATGTGTTGAGTTCCTTGGGTATTGGAAATGATGACCGGTCTCCGCTCGAAGAGAAGTTTACGCAGGTCATCGCATTGCATGATAAAGATGCAATTTTACGTCAGCCGAGTTGGTTGTGTGCGGGGCTCCCCCTCCCCTCGCCAGACGAGGGTTTCGAGGGGGCGCAGCACAGCGACGATGAGTCGTGGTGGCGTTTCAATCCTGGAAGCATGCTGATGGGGTGCGGTGCTAGAACGCCGGCGACAGCGAGATCGAAAGCTGTATTGAAGGGGGTTGAAGCCCGTAGATGTTAGCGTGGGGATCATGAGGCTGGTTCAATTGTCTTTCTGGTCGTATCGGAATAGAAAGAAAGCTGATTGTTCGAGAGTAGCGAGTCGTGTGTGACGAGTTGCCTCCCGCCTGCTGGAACATATAAGGCAAGCCTCTTATCGTTCGCCGCGTTTCGTTTGGCCGGCGGGCCGGGGCTTACTCCTGGCCCACGAGGGAGGATTGGCCGTGAGCTTGGCGGAGAACATGTCGGCGGCCCCATTGATGAAAATGATATTGTACGACAACGAGGACGTGTTCACAGCATCCGAGGCGTTGAGCGTCTTCGTGATGTCGATCGTCACTTGCTGTGGGATCACCCCGTCAGCTCGCCGTCGTGCTGTCGTCGGCCACCCTCAGCATGACGTCGTTGCCGCAGAATTTGAGTGTCCTGAACTTCATGGCCTTGACGTTGTTCGCGAGGAGATTGTAGTCGTCCGGTTCTAGGTTAGAGGTGCGGTCCACGCCCGTTGCTGTCCATTGGTCAACCTTTGTGTCGTCAGCGGCCCTGTCTATCTTAATCGTCGTGCCAACGGTGTAGTTGACAGTCACTGTGACAGTCTCCACTGGATAAGTTGAGAAAGTCGCGGTAACGTTGGCGGGGAACGCGGTGTTTTTCGTGTATTGGGTTTTCGAGCTATCACCGACACGGTAGTAGACGTCCGAATTCGTCTGGTCGGCGAAAGGCGCCGCCAAGAGGCTACAGCCCGTGCCGACGCGAACGGTCTCGAGGGCGGAGCAGCGGGCGAACATGTTGTTCATGTACGTGAGAAATTGCCGGTGTCGAAGCCGTCTGGCAGCGTGAGGCTCGTGAGGATGGGGCGCATGTAGAACATGTAGTTGAGGCTGGCCCGGTTGGTGTACCACCCGAACGAGCTCGGCGACATGCTGCTAGCCGTCAGGACGCCGTCGCCGCCAGGAGCCTTCGTGATTGACGGGCAACCGCTGTCGTTGATCACCAAACTGCAGCAACCACCTGCGGTCGTCCCACTGGCGATGTCGGCCCAGGCGGGCTTGGGGCTCCAAATCCTGAGGAAGAAGGAACCCGTTAGAATGGCCTAAGCGGCTGCTTTTTGCGGAATTGGCTACTCCTCCCCTACCCCGCTCACCTATTCGCGAGGTCGGGGTCCATGGAGTCGATTAGGTCGCGTAGCGCGGCTATGTCCTTGCGTTGCGCTGTGCCGCCGAGCTTATGCGCTCTTTTCAGTGACTTCAATGCGCTGTTTACGAATCCATCGAAAGAAGCTGGTGCGCGCGTTACTGAAGATTTGCGCCTATCGCTCATGTTGCGTGCGGTGGTTTCGACTTGCGATTTGGGCAGCGATCCCTCTGATACGAGAGATAGGATTTCTTCCTGATCTGACGCAGAAAGCGTAGCGATGGCATCGGCTGCACTTTTAGTGATTTTCTTCTCGTCGAGCATTCTTAGCCCGAGATCGGAAAGGTGGCGCCCGATGTTAATGTTCATAGCCGCCTGCCTGGGACTGCATCCGAATTGTTTGGCAAGCTGGTCTTTGATGGCTTGTGCATTGGCTTCGGGGTCACCCTGCATTTTCCTACGCACGAGCTCGTCTGCGACAGCTGCAAATGCAGTCGTTCGGTTGCTTTCAGACATGTTGCGTTGTCCGAGGTTTTGGGCGGAGAGCATGAATTCTGCGGCTTCGTCAGAAAGCGTACCTTTGGAGTAATACCGCGCCGGCACCATGTACCAGCATTCGTCGACCGTGTCCCCGAGGAGCTTGTGGGCCATCGTTCGCCGCTCGCCGTCGACGAGCTGTATTATCTCCTGGCCGTCAATCTCCACTTCCCTAACGATGATCGGGTCGGTGTATCCGGTTGAGAGAATTAGAGAAGCGAGTCCTTCGAGCTCATCCTGATCGATTTCAAAGTAGTTCTTGGGGTTCGCCAGGATGTCGTTGACGTTGAGCCAGCGGAAGTTCCTTGTGAAAAGCTCGTCCCTTGCACGGCGGCGCAGCACCATTTCAGCACCATCGGCATCAGCCAAGGTTTGGTTTTCGAAGGCTATGCGCTGGATGTCATTTTGGGCAATCGACGAGGGACTGTCTTCAAGATTTCGGATTGCCTCGTCCAGCTTCGATTGCTTTATCGCCTTCCGGCTTGCTGAGAACTTGTTTGCCATTGTTAGCTCCTAGCTACGTTTCGGGTGTTGTTATGAGCTTTCTCTTCCAGATAGGATCTCCTCGGTCAAGAGCCTGTATCGGAGTGCGGGTTGTGAGCGCTTGGCGTACGAAGTAACCGGCTGCTGCAAAGCCCGCGCTTCGCCTACCTTCGTCGAATTCGGAATTACTGTCATAAAGACTGAAAGTTTCGGGTAGTCCTCCTTAAGCTCTTCGAAAAGCTGTTTAAAGAGGACAGTGTTGGTTTTGGCTTGCGTCCAAAGCACCTTGACTTTCGGCTTCGGAAGCCGGTTGTCTTGTGAGATTGTGTCGATTAGTTGAAGCGTAATGTCCATGCCGTCGAATGCCTGCACATCAGGATTCAAGGGGATGATGACCATCGACTGACTATTACCAGCCTGTAGGGCAAGGATTGCGTTCTGCACGACGGAATCTGCGGTTGGAGGACAGTCAATGAGAATGAAATCGTACGGATGTTCTGGTATAAAATCCTCGATTGCATATAGAAGACGGCGATCAATTGCTCCGCCCTCTTGGGAACGTATTTTATTGTCAGCAGCTGCGAATGTGAGGTTAGCCGCCACAAGATCGACGTTTTGCCATTCAGTCTCGATAAGCACATCCTCAAGGCCTTTCCGGTCGCCTTCGGAGTTGGCGAGAATGACATCGGAGATATAGCCAGGAAGATTGCGTGGATGGTAAACCTTGAAAGACGAACTAAGGTTCGATTGACCGTCAAGATCGATTAGAAGCACTATATAACCATCTGTGCTCAGATTGTATGCAACTTCACGCACACTCGATGTTTTGCTGACCCCACCTTTGAAATTCGAAAAGATAATGATTT
>JAFUBE010000494.1 GCA_017460365.1 Eggerthellaceae bacterium | reverse complement strand
CGTGAACGGCGTCAGACTCTCGACTCTGCTTCGGTCACGGCGCAAAGACCGCTCCCTCAGCTCCGCTCGGTCTTCCTTGTGACAGGCGCACTCAGCGCCTGGACAAGAACTCACCAAAAAAAATCCCCACGCGGGGATAGACTACGTGGAGCCCGCGACCGGACTTGAACCGGTGACCTCTTCGTTACCAACGAAGTGCTCTACCGACTGAGCTACACGGGCGAGAAAAATGGTGGGCGCGCTAGGATTCGAACCTAGGTAGGCAGAGCCAACGGGTTTACAGCCCGTCCCCTTTAACCACTCGGGCACACGCCCATTTTAGGACTCGCTCAAAATCATGTGAACTTTTCAAGCTGCCTGCTCACTCGCGTTTCCGCGTTTGTGAGCAGGTGAATAATACGCTACGAAAGAAACGCTGTCAACAGTTGACACGCCCCCGGGTGTGTCTTCATGATTCCTACGTTTTCGCAGGTCGTACCGTTACGAGTAGAGCGAATAGATTGTTTGTGCACACAAACTGAATTCACAAACTCATCGCTTTCAGCTGCTACGATAGTGAGCTACGACGCGGTAACCAAGCATAAACGAAGCTTTAACGAGGTAATACATGGATACACGGTCATCTTCTCCTGGGGTTTCCCTGCTCTCATGCGCACTCGTCGTAATGCTCGCAGGCGGCGTTTTCGGGTCGTGCCTTACGGCGCGCGACGCGTTTGCCGTCACGGCAGCTGAAAAGCAGGCGGAAGCAGATGCGGTATATGCGCAAATCGATTCCCTGCAGACAAGCCTGAACGAGACGCGCGACCGCTACGAAAACGCATCTTCGTCGTATGAGGAGGCGATCGCGCTCCGCGATGAGGCTTCTCGCCAGATTCAAGAAGAAACCGAGCGAATCGAAGCCCTTCAAGAAGATTTGTCCACCTTCGCCGTGGGAATGTACAAGCAGGGCGGTCCCGGTTCGTTCATCGACGTGCTTCTTCAGACTAACTCGTTCGAAGAATTCCTCACGTCATGGGATGTCTGCAACTCGATTTCCAACAAGGGCGCCTCGCTCATCGACAACGAGAAAGCGGCGCGCGAACAGCTCAAGCAGGCCAAGGCGACATACGAAGAGCAATCTGCGCGTGCGGAATCTGAGATGAACAACGCCGAGGCGGCCCTGCAGCAGATCGAGGACACGCAAGAAGCGCTACGCGCGGAAGCCGCGAAATTGTCGGACGAAGCCGACGAGCTGCAAATGCAGGAGGAACTCGCCGCCGAAGCCGCCCGCCAGGCAGAAGAGGCCCGCAAGGCGCAAGAAGCCGCGCTGGCCGCCGCTTACAACTCGGGCGCGTCGTCGGAGGCCGCGGCATCGGCAAGCGCTGCGGCAGGCGCGAGCGTGCTCATGGGTAGCGGGTACTTCACCAACCCCTGCCCCACCGCATCGAGCTCTTCGGGGTTCGGCTACCGTAGCTTCGACAACTCGTTCCACAAGGGGCTCGACATGGCAGCCCCCGAGGGCACGCCGTATTATGCAGCCGACAGCGGCACGGTTATGTACGCCACCAACGGCGGCGGCTACAACGGAGGCGCTGGCAATTGGGTGGTCATCTCGCACGGCAACGGCATCGTGACGAAATACATGCACTCGCAAGTGACGTTCGTGAACCCGGGCGACCAGGTGGAGCGCGGCCAGAACATCGGTCTTGTCGGCAACACCGGCCAGTCGTTCGGCGCGCACCTGCACTTCCAGGTGGAAGTGAACGGCGTGGCCGTGAATCCGCTGAACTACATCTAATGGGAAGGTTTCAACGGATTCGTAGCAGGCGCTCTCGCCGCCCATTCGGCCCGGCGGGAGGCGGGGTGCGCTGCGGGGTGCTCCGGTTCGGGCCCGGCGGGAGGCGGGGCGAAAAGCTACTTGGTCTTTACCGATTTGGTCGCGCTCCAGGTGGAGTCGTAGCGCTGCCCGTTAACGGCTTTGTAGGCGCGCACGTGGACGAAGTACTTTCCCGCATTCTTGGCAACCGACACAGCCTTGGAAAGCGTCGTGTTTCTGCTCACGGTTGCGGTGATAGACGATCCGCTGAACGACTTGCTCCTGGAGTACTGAATCTGGTACCCGCTCGTCTGCACGTTCTGCTTTGCCCACTTCACGGTGAAGCCCCGATCGGAGCGCTTCAGCTTCGTGATAGCGGTCGATTGCGGCACGATACGGAACGAACGCTTTACCGTGCCAGTGTAGTTGCCCTTGCCCGTAACGGCGATCGTTGCGGTACCGACATTCGTGTTCTTTGAATACTTCACCGAATAATCGTCTGAAGAAAGCGTCGTCGAACCTGCCTTCGCCGAAACCTTCGGCTTGATGGCCTTTCCTGAGTATGTCTGGTTCGAAGAGGTGCTCGACGCCGAGGTGATGAGCGCCTTTCCGATGGTAAACGCTTTCGAAACCTGCTTGCGCTCGCCATTGCTCTGATATGTAACGTATACATAACCGGTGCCGGCGTTAACGTTAGCCCCATACGAGAGCATGTAATCGGAGCCTTGAGAAAGGGCCTGGCCCCTCGCATCTGACACGAAAACCGTGGGCCTGATCTGCGAGCCAGTATAGGTGAACGAAGAGCCGCTGAGCCTCACGTTAATAGAATCGTCGGCAACGCTCGGCGTCTCGGCCGACCTAATCGCCCAAGTAATTTGGATCGTATCGCCGGCTGCGCTTGACCCCCACTGGTAGTTCTTCGCATCTGAAAGCGTTGCATTCACCGTGCCTGTGCCCACGTTTGCGGCCATCGCGCTGCCCGTTGTCCTATCGACGAACGCATCGGCGGGATTTCCTGCTGGGATGCTCAGCGTATACCCACTGCCAGCCTGCACGACGACTTGGTTTGCGCCCGTGTAGGTGAGGTTCGCGCCTGCAGGAATCGAAACCGTGCCCTTCGCAATCGACCAGGAAATGGTGATTTCCGCATTCGCATCGGTCCCAGCCTTCCCTTTCCACGCGTAGCCCTCTTTGGGCTTGGCTTTCGCTGTGTAGCTTCCCGCATCTTTAGCCGATACAGCACCCGATAGCGTGTAACCTTCCGCCGCCGGAACGCCCACTTGAGCCTGGCCGTTGTACACGAGATTGGCATTTGCAACGGGCTGGTCGACTGCGGTCGGGTTCGAACCGGGATTCGACCCAGAGCCACCACCGCTGCCGCTGCCGCCGTCGCCTTCGGTTACCGTGAAGGTCGCTTTCGCATCGCTGTTCACCGAATAGCTGTTATCCGCCGTAACGGTGACCGTGTACTTGCCGACATCTACCGCCTGCGCAGAACCGCTTGCGGCTCCCTCGCGCGTGAACGTCACCGTATAGTGCGATGGGTCCACCGTTGCGCCATTGGCGTCTTTCACCGTTACCGTTGGCGCCACATTCAAGCCGGTATGTTTTGCAGAATCCGCAGAAAGGGAAACGGTCTTGATGGTTCCCTTGGCTATCGTGTAAGAAACTTCGCCCGTTTCACCAGCCTCAGCCCATTTGTGGTTGCCATCGAGAGTAACGGTCGCCTTGTGCTCGCCGACCGCAGTGGCGCTCGCTCCCGCAAGGGTGGCCCAGCTGACATCATCTTTCAACGTGACACCCGTCTGCGCAGCACCGTTGTACACGAGATCCGAAACCACGGTAACCAGATCGGCCGGCTTGTCGACAGCGGCCTTCTCGATTGTGAAAGCAGGAGCATTGGTTTCACTCGTAGCATTCGCGTAATTGCTCGACTTCGCCTTCGCCACAACCTTGTACGTCCCCGCAGCCGATGGGGCGCCAGAGATCTTAGTGGAGCCGCTGTAGTATTCAAGCGTGTAATCGCCAGGGTTGACCACCCGATTCCCCGCGATGACCTGGACCGTTGGAGTGCGCTCGCTCCCGTCGTAGGTGAACGACGCAGACTGCACGGTAAGAGATGCCGCACTCAAATCGCATGCCGTTATCGACCAAGTGATTTCGTGTGCCGCCGTGTTGTTGGTTTCACCTTCCCATGTGAACCCGGGGGAAGGATAGAACACCAGTTTATACGTTCCCACATCCGTCGCTTTTACTGTTGATGCGCTCGGATCGAGCATGTAGCCCTCGTATCCGGTTAGCTCGATGGGTGCGTGCTCCGATCCGTCGTAAACGAACGAATTATTAGAGATGACAGGCTTCTTAACCGTTCCCGCACCAACCGAGTAATACCACTTCGAACCGTCGCCGATAACGCGCTTGTCGGAAGCAACGTAGTTACTCTCAACTCCGCTCGACAGCTTCGAGGGGTCGCTGCTGAACAGGCCGCCGGAGATGAAATGAAGCGCACCGCTTGCCGAGTTCTTCACGGTGATGGAATTCACGAGCACGGCATCTTGGCCGCGCGCTCCGTCGAACGTGCCGCCTGACACAGAAAGCTTGATATTCTCTGGTTTGCTACCATCAACCTGATTCTGATAGAGCGCATGATAACCGGAAATGGTGGGGTTGCCCGAAATAGCGACTTCCATGTCGTCCTCGGTCAAGTGTTGCACGATGGCGATACCCGCTCCGTAGGTCGTAGCGCCGTTGCCGTTGCTCTCGCATTTCAACGATGCGGCGGTTCCGGTGATGCTGCCACCCGTAACCGCAAGTTTCCCCGCGCGCAACTCGATGCCCGTCGCGCCGGTGATCGTGCCGCCCTCGATAGTCGCCTGCCCGCTGACCGCCGGCGCGTAGATGGCGCATTCCTTCTGCGAGCTAATCGTGCCACCCTTCACCGTAATCTGGGCGCCATTCCCATAAGTAGGTTGTCCTGCATCGGCCTGGCCGCTCGACATGATGGCGCTTCCCACGGCTTCTATCGCACCGCCGTTCATCGTGATAGAGCACCCGTTGAGAACCGATATCGCGTTGTAATATTCGGTATCCGAAACCGCCGTGGACCGAATCGTTCCCTTTTCGATGACGATCTTGGCATTGTCCTTTGCACGCAGCACCGTGCCGGCCGCCGCGAACACGCCTTTGGCACCCTCGCTCGAGTCGGTTATGGTGAGCTCGGCGGTTTGGCCTTCGGGCCGGAAGACGTTATCGGGCGTGGTGAGCGTATGTCCATTCAGATCGAGAACCACTTTCTTTGAAACGTCCACGTTATTACTGCTTACGCCTTCATCTACCAGATTCACGTTACCGAAAAGCTTGATCGTCGTTGTAGTCGCGTCACTCACTTGGTTCGCGAATTTGAGCGCGTCGGTAAACTTCGTATAGTTCTGCGTGGTAGAACCGCTCGTGCACGCCACCACGCCGTGCTCGACCTTGAACTTCTTCTCAGCAGACTTCGACGTTCCCGCAAACGTGCTCCCCTCGGCGCCAGTCACCTTCACCTCGTATTCGCCGGGCTCCGTCGGATTCGGCAAATCGGCCTTGTCGTCGAACGTGATGACCGCATCGTTTTCGCCAAGCGTTACGGCACCTGCGGTCAGGCCATCATACGGCTCAACGGCGACGGTTGGAGCGCCCGCATACCCACCGGGTTCGATAATGGCCGACTCGGGGCTGAACGTGACCTTGAATGCAGCGAGGGTCGGCTGAACAGTGTAGGTGCTCTCGCCCGGACCCTTCACGAGCGCTTTGCCCTTCGGATAGAGAACACCTGACCCGCTCGGAGCGGCCACCTTGTCGCCGTGGTCGAACTCGCCACCCACCACATTGGTCGTGCCTCCAGAACAGGATATCGGTTCGCTGGCCTTGAAAGCACCGCCCTCGATGTTGGTAACGCCACCTGTCGTCGACGCCGTTCCCTCAAACGTGCCGCCCTACAGGTTCGTCGTGCCAGCGGTGGTGGTGATCGCCCCTTTGAAGGTGCCGCTGCTCGCCGTGAGAGTGCCGCTGTTCGATATGGCGCCGTCGACCGTCGCCCCAGCGAACGTAGCGGTACCGCTGTTGTCAACAGCTCCCTTAATCGTTCCGGCAGATGCCTCGAGCGTACCGTTGCTCGACACCGTTACCGCACCTTCGATCATGCCGGTGGAATTCAAGACGAGCGTGCCGTTAACGGTTATATTTCCCTTATACGTATGCCCGTCCAAATTGAGCGTGTAGGTAGTGCCAGTTGCTATCACGAGGGATTCGCTCGATTCTACGTCGCCCGTGAGCGTGTAGATAACCGAGCCGCTTTGTGCATCTTGGATGATGATGCCTTCGGCTACGAGTTCTGTTCCGGCATAAGCCGGCAGCGGCACGAACGAGAAAGCCATGACGAACGCCATGACGCTGGCGAGCGCTTTGCGGTGCAATTTCAGAGTTGCTGCGTGTTTCATTTTCGCACCCTTCAAATTCGACGCAGATAGTCGAACTTATAGTAATACGAAAGCAGAACATGCGCACAGCAGATTCCGCAAATGCTAGAACTTATATTGGATATAGCGCAAGAGGCGGGCCGTTTCACGCCAGGCGCGTTCTGTCACGCCCCCGGGAGGAGGTTCGGCGCTGGCGCGCCGCGGGCGGCACAAGTGCCGCCCCTACGGGGTTCGGTCGATTCAGCCTTTTGTGGGGCTCGTTGCCTGTCCGCCTCCGTAGGGGCGGCACTCGTGCCGCCCGCGGCGCGCCAGCGCCGAACCTCCTCCCGGGG
>JAFUBE010000055.1 GCA_017460365.1 Eggerthellaceae bacterium | reverse complement strand
GCCTGCGCCCGAGCCGGTCACCGCGCTCGCGCACCTTCCCGGGCTCGACGAAGCGCGCACGGCCGCGAAGCTCGCGGACACGCGCATCGTCACCGTCTTCGACTTCGAAGTCCGCGGCAACACGGCCTACCTCATCATGGAATACGTCGAGGGCGTCACGCTCACGCGGTTCCTCGCCGAAAACGGCGACCGCCTCACGCTCGACATGGCGGCGGCCATCTTCGACGCCATTGCCGGCGCGCTCACGGTTGCGCACAAAGCCGGCGTGCTGCACCTCGACATCAAGCCCGACAACATCATCATCAACCCGCAGGGGCAGGCGAAGGTGACCGACTTCGGCCTGGCCACGCTTGCCGATGCGTCCGGCGCGGGCACGACCGGCGGCGGCACGATCGGATACATGCCGCTCGAGCAGATGCGCCGCCAACCGCTCGACGCGCGCACCGACGAATGGTCGCTCGCATCGCTTACGTACGAGATGCTGACCGGCGAAAACCCGTTTCGCGCACGCACGCTCGACGATGCCGAACGCGCGATCGAGAATGCCGAACTCGTGCTGCCCTCGCTGTGCTGGGAAGCTATCGACGGCCAGGTCGACGACGTCATCTTCTACGCGCTCGATCCCGATCCAGCCGAACGCTACGCCAGCGTGGCCGATTTTGCCGAGGAAATGGACAAGTTTTTGGGTGACGCCGATGCGGGAAAGCGCCAGCTCGCCGCGCTAGTCGGCGGCGCGGTGCCGGACGAGCATGAAGATGAAGACGACTATGCGGAAGCGCCCGCTCGCAGAACCCGCGAGCCTCGCAAGCGCCCCGCTTGGCTCGGCGCGCTTGCCCGCCGTGCGTTCGCGGCGTTGACATGCGGTCTGCTCGCATGGTACTCGCTCGCGAACATGCAGCTGGTCGCAGACCTGTTCGGCGGCAATACGCCATTCGCCATTGCGGCGATTTCGATCGTGGTAGCGGCGCTCGGCGCAATTCGCGCGCAAGCGGGCGCGCTCTTCGCGTACGTGCTTCTCGGCGCATCGCTCATCGTGGCGAGCCATCCGGTCGAAGGCGTCACCGTCATCGCGGCTGGCATACTCTGCCCGATCGCGGCGAAATCGAAACGCTGGCTTGCCGCAGTGGTGCTTGCCGCCGGCATCGCCGTGCTCGTCGTCGGCACGTGCTTCCTCACTCCGCCGTCCCCGCAACCCGTCAGCGCCGCCCTTCTCGCTGCTGCGGTTCTCGCCTCCGTCGTCCTGAGCGAATAAGCTGCCTCGCCCCGCTTCCCGTCAGGCCGAAGCTGCGCTTCTGCCCCACTTACTGCCAGGCCCAAAGTGGGGCAGAAGCGCAGCTTCTCGTCAATCGCCTAGCGTGATAGCTGGCAATCGGAAGTTTGCTGTTCCAAGGCCACACGATGGGGTTTATACTCGGCATTCAAAGCAGATGGAAGGATTACCCATGGCCGTGAAACAGCATCCCCATACTCCTACGCTCTACCGGCGTGCCGGCGACTACATTCCGCGCGTAGCCGCGGTGCACGACCTGTGCGGATACGGCAAATGCTCGCTCGGCGTGGCGATTCCGGTGCTCTCGGCCGCCGGCGCCGACGTGTGCCCCGTGCCGACGGGGCTGTTCAGCTCGCACACGGCCTTCCCCGGCTGGTACATGCACGACACGACCGACATCCTGGCCGACTACCTCTCGGCCTGGAAGGGCATCGATGTGGAAATCGACGCTGTGTACTCGGGTTTCCTCGGCGCTCCCGAGCAGGTCGACATCATCCGCGACATCTACGACACGTACCCGAAAGCGCTGCGCATCGTAGATCCTGTGATGGCCGATCATGGCAAGGTGTATCCGACCTATACGCCCGAACTTTGCCAGGCGATGGCCGAGCTCGCGTGCGAAGCCGACATTCTCACGCCGAATCTGACCGAAGCTGCGATCATTCTCGGCCGCGAGTGGACGGGCACCGACCTCGCCGACGACGATGCCAAAGAGCTGATCGACGCCCTCATTGCGAAAGGCGCCAAAAACGTCGTGTTGAAGGGCATCCAGCGCGAGGGCGAAACCGAGATTCG
Organism: Eggerthellaceae bacterium; assembly: GCA_017460365.1. Taxonomy (GTDB): domain Bacteria; phylum Actinomycetota; class Coriobacteriia; order Coriobacteriales; family Eggerthellaceae; genus UBA9715. Next base: position 1,997 of record JAFUBE010000055.1, on the reverse strand, counting down.
CAACTTCGTCGGCGGCGTCGACTGCGACGTGTTCGAAGTGCACAACGAATTCATCCCGTACATGTTGCACGGCACGGGCGACCTGTACTGTTCGTGCCTGCTCGCGGCTGTGCTGGCAGGGCGCGATCTGTACGAAGCCGCGTGGTTCGCGGGGAATCTCACGCGCGACGCGATCGAGGTGTCGACCAAGCAGCCGCATTTCCAGGAGCGCGGCGTGTCTTTCGAACCGCTGCTCGGCAAGATCACCGCGCTTCTGCAGGTGTGACGAGGTGTGTCTCCGGTGTCCCGGTCTGGGTCCGGCAGTAAGCGGGGCGCACGTTGCTATTCGTTATCCTGGGGTTGATCTTCCCCGTCGTCGAACAGGGCCCATTCGTCTTCTTCGGTGGCGGGGCCACGGTCGACGTAGGTTTTGCGCGTGCGCAGCTCGAGAACGGCCGCGATTATCACGCACAGCACGAGCGAAATCGCCACGAGCACGCCGATGCCCGCATACGTTTCGAACAAGAAATGATAAATCTCTCCAAAATCCATGCCCATCATGGTAACACGTATATACTTGTCTGCGTTTCAGTTTCGAAAAGGAGAGACGCACCATGCTGGACATAAAATTCGTTCGTGAAAACCAGGATGCCGTCGCAGACGCGATGCGCAACCGCCATGCCGACTGGGACGGCGCGCTGTTCGCCAAGCTCGACGGGGATCGGCGCGAAGCCATCCAGAAGGAAGAGGCGCTGCAGGCCGAACGCAATTCGTTGTCCAAGCAGATCGGCGGGCTCATGAAGGAAGGCAAGCGCGACGAGGCCGAGGCCGCCAAGGCGCGCGTGGCCGAGATCAAAACCGACCTCGAAGGCGCGGCCGCCAGCCGCGAACGCATCGACGAAGAGCTGCGCGACCTGCTGCTCCACACGCCGAACATGCCGTCTGACACCACGCCGGTCGGCGACGACGAAAACGACAACCCGGAGGTGCGCCGCTGGGGCACGCCGACCGAATTCGACTTCGAACCGAAAGCCCACTGGGACCTCGGCCCCGAACTCGGCATCATCGATTTCGAGCGCGGCGTGAAGCTCGCTGCGAGCCGCTTCATCGTGCTCGGCGGTTTGGGTGCGCGCCTGGAACGCGCGATCATCGGCTTCATGCTCGACCAGCACACAAGCCGTGGCTACAAGGAATGGTGGCTGCCCGCGATGGCAAATGCCCGCACCATGACGGGCACCGGCCAGCTGCCGAAATTCGAAAACGACATGTTCAAGACCTTCGCGACCGACATGGAGGGCACTTCCGACAAAGAGGGTGACAACCTGTACCTCATCCCCACCGCCGAAGTGCAGCTCACGAACCTGCACGCCGGCGAAACGCTCGCCGTCGACGAGCTGCCGAAGCACTACTGCGCGTTCACCCCGTGCTTCCGCGAGGAAGCGGGGTCGGCCGGCCGCGACACGCGCGGGCTCATCCGCGTGCACCAGTTCGACAAGGTGGAGATGGTGAAGGTATGCGAGCCTGAGAAGTCCTACGAAGAGCTCGAGGCCATGGTCGCCGACGCCGAGAACATCCTGCAGAAGCTCGAGCTGCCGTATCGCGTGATCACGCTGTGCACTGGCGACATGGGCTTTTCCGCTGCGAAGACGTACGACCTCGAAGTGTGGCTGCCCTGCTACAACGATTACAAGGAGATCTCGAGCTGCTCGAACTGCACCGATTTCCAGGCGCGCCGCATGGGCCTGCGCTACAAGGATCCCGAGAACTTCAAGGGCACGCGCCTGGCGCACACGCTGAACGGCTCGGGGCTGGCGGTCGGCCGTACGATGGCCGCCATCATCGAGAATTACCCGCAAGCAGACGGCTCGGTCCGCGTACCCGACGCGCTCGTGCCCTACATGGGCGGCGTGAAAGTCATCGAAGCGGAATAACGCAGCTTCGGTGACCCGCTTCCCGCCGACCCCCGAAGTGCCCCACTTACTGCCAGACCCAAAGTGGGGTAGTTTTCAAAAACAATC
>JAFUBE010000493.1 GCA_017460365.1 Eggerthellaceae bacterium | reverse complement strand
GGTCGCCGGACAGACTAAATGCAACTAGTGGCAGGTTAAATGCACTATAGTCCTGCGTTGTGCATTTAGCCTGCCGAAATGCATTTAACCTGTTGTCTCCACGGTGTCCGTCCGGGATTGCCTCGGCTTCGCTGCGGGGCTGGCGTTCGGTCTCGACAATCCGGAATCGCGCCTGGCAGACCGCCTAGACAACAGGCCGTCTATAGCCAGTCAACCTCGGCGGAGGCCATTGGCTGCGGGCGAAGTCGAACTGCCGTGCTTGTCCGGATTGGTCTCACTCACGCCACCCCTCCGCTCCGCCTTCAGCCCGCCGCAGCTCTCCCCCTTGCGCTCCGGCAATGACTTGGCGTATAATCCGCGTCGGCCCTTCGAGACAAAAGATCCCCCAGCCCACCGCGCAAGCATGGTTTGCGGCCTATAGGATGCGCCTGGGTGCCCGGACGGTGTGTCAGAGGGCCTTTACTTCATCTCTATTCCGACCAGCCTTGGCTTGAGGACCACCTCCTTCGGGTCAATCTTCGCGATGTGGAGCTTCGCGGCCGTGCCCTCGCCATAGAGGAACTCGAAGACCTCGTACGGGGTCTTGTCGTCCAGCGTGCCGCGGACGTAGGCGTTGACGTGCGAGAAGGCGAGGTCCGCCTGCTCCTGGGTGAGCGAGTCGAAGGAGACGCCCTTGGGGAGTATCTCGCGGACGATCTCGTGGTTGCGCTCGAGCTGCGACTTCTGGTTGGAGTTCATGGGGTCGCAGAAGAACACCCTGGTGCGCTTCGTGCCGTCCTCGCACTCCTCTATGCGCGAGGGGAAGGAGAACTCCGTGCCGCGGTCCGTGAGGATGACCGGGAAGAGCCTCGTGAACAGCTCCGTCCCGAGCTCCGCGTAGAGCCTGTCGAACACCGCGACGACGCTTTCCGCGCACTTGTTCGGGATCAGGATGCCTATCATGAAGCCCGCCCTGGGCCAGTGGAGCGTCAGGATGCAGACGCCGCCTATGCGCCCGATGAGGAGGTCCATGTAGACAGGTCCGACGCCGGGGTGCTCTGAGAGAAACTTCCCGTAGTCCACGTACGCGCGGTCAACGTAGCAGCCGGTCTCGACCTTGTGCTGGTACTCCCTGGCGAGCGACTTGCGCGGGCGCACCATGCAGGCGCGCTTTAGGTCTCCCCGCTTCGCGGAGAGGACGCCGTAGTTGACGTAGCGCTGGATGGTGCGCTCGTGCCTAATGAGCTTCGCCGCGTTGGTGACGCAGATGTGGTGGACGGACTGCCCCGCCTTGACCTTCGGGGAGACGAGCTCGTCGATGTAGTCGCGCTCCCAGGGTTCCAGCGCCGCGCCTTGGCGGCTCTCCTTCAGGACCCTGCGGTAGTCGTCCTGCGCGCGGCTCGCGACGTAGAATAGCTTGCGCTTGTGGCAGCGCTTCTCGTCAGGACAGCCGTTGCAGACCTTGGCCGTGCGCAGGAGCCGCTGCGAGCAGTCGATGTACTCGACCCTGTCGCAGAACCTGCTGCAGTTGCGGTAGCTGCACCGGACGCACGGCGCGCCCTTGGCCGGGCAGTCGCCGCAGACCCCGGTGAGCTCGCAGCCCTGCCGGTGGACGCACTGGTTCGCGCGCCCGTAGCACCCCTTGAAGGATTCGTAGGTGTGCTTCCTGATCTCCCGCGTGACGGTCGACAGGCTCACGCCTATCTCCTTCGCGATGGACCTCGCGGACTCCCCGGCCGCGAGGCCGAACTCGATGCGGCACCTCTGGACGCCGGTCATCTGCTTCTTTCCTTTTGTCATCTGTGCTTCCTTTCGTGTTGCCCCGCCGGAATTGGCGGAGTCCGCAAATGATAGCGGAAACCCCGTGGCAGGTTAAATGCGACGGGCCGCCCCCATGGGGGCGTTGGGGAGGTTGTCCTCCTTGATGGAACTTTCTTCTCTTAGGCTCTGCCTATGGCAGAGACAATGCAACCCCCTCAGATACTGGCAGACTCAATGCAACCAGGCGACACGACAGAGTGAATGCGACTCCCCGCTTCGCGGGCAGTCGCATTCACTCTGTCTTCTCACCTGGCGCACGAAATGGGCAAAGTGGGCGCACCCCGCTCGGGAATTATGGTATAATGCCGAACATGCCGACTGTCGTTCTAGGAACGAAGAACCTGAAGAAGAGCTTCAAGATTCCCGGGCAGCGTCCGATTGAGGTGCTGCGCGGGGTCGACCTGTCCATCGGCCCGGGCGAGAAGGTCGCCATCGTAGGGCGGTCTGGCGCCGGCAAGTCGACGCTCCTGAACATACTCGGCGGAATGGAGCGGCCGACGTCCGGGACTGTGACGAGGCCCTCTAACATAGGTTTTGTGTTCCAGCGCTACCACCTCATGCCGGAGCTGACGGTGCTAGAGAACGTGCTCTTGCCGACGATGGCGGCGGCGCGCCGCAAGGATGGCCCGCGGCGGGAGCGCGCGACGGTTCTTCTTGAGCGCGTCGGCCTGGCCGACCGCCTGCACCACCTGCCCTCGGAGCTCTCCGGCGGCGAGATGCAGCGCGTCGCGCTTGCGCGGGCGCTCGTGACCGAGCCGGAGCTCGTCTTGGCCGACGAGCCGACGGGCAACCTCGACGCGCTCACCGGCGGGGAGATACTGGGCGTCCTGCAGGAGCTTTCCGCAGGCAGCTCCGTGTCGCTCGTGCTGGTCACGCATTCGCCCGACGCGGCGGCGATATGCGACCGCATCCTGACGCTGGAGGACGGAATTCTGAAATGCAAGGAGGAAAAAGGAAAATGAGCATCTTCAAGGCATACGACATACGGGGCGTCTACGGGCGCGACCTCGCGGAAGACGAGTTCTACGCGATCGCGCGGGCGTACGCGCAGTTCGCCGGCGTGCGCGGCGGCAGGGTGGTTGTCGCGCGCGACTGCCGAAAGTCGTCCGACTCGCTTTTCGAGGCGTTCGCAAAGGGCCTGGTCGACGAGGGCGTGGACGTGCTGGACATCGGGCTTGCGTCGACGCCGATGAGCTATTTCGCGAACGGGCACCTGAAGGCGGACGGCTCGGTTATGATAACGGCCTCGCACAACACGAAGGAGTGGAACGGGTGCAAGCTCTGCCGCGCGGGGGCCGTTCCGATCTCCGGGGCGACCGGCATCAAGGACATCGAGCGGCTTGTCGCCGAGGGCGTCGCCGGCGAGCCGCCGTGGGGCGTAGGCTCCGTCGCCAAGGTCGACGTCTCCGAGGCCTACGCCGCGCACGTGAAGGAGTTCGCCCACCTCGGGCGTCCGCTCCGCCTCGCGCTGGACTTCGCCAACGGCATGGGCATCGCCGAGAGCGCGGCGTTCGCGGGCTCCGACCTCTCGTACGACGCGCTCTACGGCGAGTACGACGGCGACTTTCCGAACCACGACGCGAACCCGCTCCACGTCGAGACGCTGAAGGACCTGCAGGCCCTCATACGCGCCAACCCGGGCAAGTACGCATTCGGCGTGGCGTACGACGGCGACGCCGACCGGGCGGGCTTCGTGGACGAGCGCGGCGAGGTAATACCGATGGACTTCGTGACCGCTCTCATATCGCAGGATCTCCTGGCCTCGAACCCCGGGGCCGTGTGCTTCTACGACCTGCGCTCGTCGAAGGTCTGCGAGGAGGTAATCGCCGCGGCCGGCGGAAAGCCGATGATGAGCCGCGTCGGCCATTCGTTCATCAAGGAGCAGATGCGCGCGAACGACGCCATCTTCGCCGGCGAGCTCTCGGGCCACTACTACTTCAAGGCGAACTTCACGGCCGAGTCGTCGTCGATGGCGACGTATGCGCTCGCGAACATCGTCTCGGCGGGAGACAAGCCGCTTTCCGAGCTGATCGCCCCGCTCCGCAAGTACAGCCAGTCCGGCGAGATCAACACCAAGACGTCCACCCCGCCGGCAGAGGTGCTTGCGAAGATTCGCGCGGCGTACGAGACGAAGGCGAAGGTGTTCGAGCTCGACGGCGTGTCCGTCGACGCATGGGCGACCGAGGGCTGGTGGGCGAACGTACGCATGAGCAACACAGAACCGCTCGTACGCCTCAACCTCGAGGGGCGGACGCGCGAAATCATGGAGGTGAAACGCGATGAGTTTCTCGCACAGATACGCGCTTAGCGCGGTGGCGGCCCTTGTCCTCGCCGGATGCGGGCCCAGCGACGGCACGGAGGAGCTGGCGGAGGGCCGGGCCGCCTACGAGCTGCGCGACCTCGGGAAAGCGGAGAAGCTCTTCGGCGAATGCCTCGCGGCGGCTCCGGAGAACGTCGACGCCCTCGTCTACATGGCCCGCGTCAAGCTCGACCTCGGCGAGGTCGACGCGGCGCGCGAGTGGATCGGCACGGCCGCCGCGCGCGCCGGGGATGACGGCGACGTGCGGCTGGGGCAGGCGCAGACCGCCGGGAACGCGAAGGACTC
>JAFUBE010000492.1 GCA_017460365.1 Eggerthellaceae bacterium | reverse complement strand
TGCCATCGGGAGTCCCTCCGCCGGTGCGTTCCGATGGCTGTATTATACCATGATTTTACTATTTAACTGGTATTTCATACCTTATTGCTTATATATCAAGCACGCCATTTTCATCAGTTAGTTTTTATACAGTCTCCCCTGTTCGCCTATTACCGCACGGGCGATGACGGCGCGCTCGTCGCCCAGATGGCGTATTCGGTCGCCCTCGTGGCCGTCGTGTTCGCGTTGTTGATGGCGCACGCGCGACTCGGGAGCCTTCTCGGCCGGCAGCGGTGGGTCGTCGCGGCGCTCGGCGCGGCCGGCGCTCTCGGGCTCGTGCTGCGCATGCCGAACGGGCCCCTCGCAGATGCGGGCACCGCCGGGCTGTGCGTCGGCGCCGTCCTTTCCGCAGCGTACGTTCCCGTTCACTTCGCGTACTGGATGCTGTACGCCCGCCGCTCGGAGAACAACGAAACGGCGCGAACGGTCGCGTGGTCGTTTGGCCTGTTCGCCGTCGCGTACGGTGCGCTTTCGCTTGTTGGGGCGAATTCCGTGTACGTCTCGATCGCCTGCCCGCTCGTGTCCGCCGCGATGGCGCTCGCATGCCCGCATACGGGCGCAGAGCCGCTGGACGAAGGCGAAATCGCGACCGAAGCTGCGACCCCGGGGCTGGAGCCCGACCCCGAGCCGAAACCCACAGCAGCCCCGCCCGCCGGCCCCGGCCCGGCGCTTCCCGACGGCTTCGCCGAGGCTTTCGCCTTGTCCGAACGCGAGGCGGAGCTCGCCGCCTACGCCCACCGCAACCTGAGCGCCCGGCGCATCGCGGGCGAGCTTTTCATCGCGGAGAGCACCGTGTACACGCACCTCAAGCGCATCTACCGCAAAACCGGAGTCCATTCCAAGGGCGAGCTGATCGAGCTGATCGAAACCTGGCCGCAGTCGTGACGAGGTACGCCGATCGAGGCCCCTTCACAACTGGAAGCCTTTGCGACCGAAAACGTCCGATTGCGACCGATTGCGACCGAAAAACGACCGATTTCGACCGAAAACGTCCGAATACGTCCGATTGCGACCGATTTCGAAAAAGTGTCGAATACCGAGATATACTTACAACCCGACAGGCAACACGATTGGAGGCATCTTGGCATCGCTCAGCGCATTCACGAACCTGAAGGAAGACGGTCGCCTCGAAGCCAAGGACGCCCGGGGAGGGTTCCCCCGCAGCGTGTGGGCAACGTATTCGGCATTCGCCAACACGCAAGGTGGAACGATATTGCTCGGCGTAATCGAGTCTGCCAGCCACGACCTAATACCCGTCGGCTTGCCAGACCCCGCCGAAACGGTGAAGAAGTTCTGGGATGGCGTAAACAATCCCAAGGTGGTGAGCGCGAACATTCTCATCGACTCAGACGTGTCCATCGAGCGAATCGACGGCACCGACATCGTAGCCATCAACGTCCCCCGCGCCCCGCGCGCAATCAGGCCCATCTACCTGAACGAACGCGTCCTCACGGAAACGTATCGACGCAACGGCGAGGGCGACTACCATTGCTCGGAAGACGAGATAAAGTCCATGCTTCGCGACCAGGCGGCGGGGCTGCCCGACAAGATGCCCGTGGAATCGGTCGGCATCGACGCCCTCGACCCCGCCTCTATCGAGGCGTTCCGCAACGAAGCCGCGATGAAGCGCCCCGGGCACCCGTGGAACCGCCTATCGGCCGACGAGTTCCTCGTCCGCCTCGGAGCCACTATACGATCGCGCAACGACGGGTTGATTCACCCGACGCGCGCCGGCCTGCTCATGTTCGGACGGGAATACGAGATCACCAACGAGTTCCCCTTCTACTTTATAGAGTATCGCGAAGTCTTGAGTTCGAAACGCTGGGATTTCCGCATCGTCACGAACGATGGCGAGTGGAGCGGGGGGATCTACGACTACTGGTCGCGCGCGTACCCTCGGCTTACCGCCGACCTCGCCCGCCCGTTCGAGCTCAATGCGGACATGAGCCGCATCGAAGAGACGCCGCTGCACATCGCTTTGCGCGAGGCTCTTGCGAACACGCTCATCCACGCCGACTACCAGGGACGCAGCGGAACGACCATCATCCGCTACGACGACCGCGCCACGTTCACCAACGCCGGCAGCCTGCTCATCCCCGCAGAAGTCGCCATGGGTGGCGGCGTATCGGAAGTGCGCAATCCCACCATCATGAAGATGTTCAACTTCATCGGCATCGGCGAGAAGGCGGGCAGCGGGTTCGACGCAATGCGCCAGGGATGCGATTGGGCGGGCTTGGAGCACCCGATCCTCGCGGAAACCTTCGAACC
>JAFUBE010000491.1 GCA_017460365.1 Eggerthellaceae bacterium | reverse complement strand
CCGAGACCTATGCTTTTAGGACGTCTCCGGCCGTTTCCGATGGATTTGCGCCACCAAATAAAAGCCCCGTGACGCCCAACGAGATGGAATCACAATTATGCCGTTTCCCATTCGCGGAAACAAGTATTCCGAGCTGCGCCCGTTTTAGGTAAACGCTTAATTAAGCCTACGTTCCGTAGGGGCGATCTGCCGAAAGGCATACCTGGGAGAGTTTTCGTCTGGTTGCGGCTATAATGCGAAAAGCCTTGTAGCTCATTCGCCACGGATGGGAAAGCTATGGCCTACGAAGAGAAGGCGGTGGAGATAGTGGATGACAATGCGAAAGACAGCCCTTCGAAGGACAAGAGGTTCCTGGTCGCGCGCCAGGTGACGAAGCACACGCGGTTCGTCGCCTCCGTGCCCGCATTGGGCCTGCTCATCGCCTCGATAGTTCTGTCGGTCGGAACCCTCGTGACCATGTGCACGTCGTCGTTCGAGTTCATAATGGGCGAAATTGACCTGCATCAGCTGTCCATCGAGTTCGTCGAGGACGCCGACGTGTTCCTGCTCGCCGTCGCGCTGTTCATACTGTCGGTCGGCCTCGTGAACCTGTTCATCTCCGACAGCATCCCGCTTCCCGCATGGTTGGAATTCAAGAACTTCGACGCCTTGAAGGAGCTGCTGACCGGCGTCATCAACGTGATGATCGGCGTGTTCTTCCTCGGCCACGTGCTGAAAGGAGCGCAAGGCATCGACACCCTGTGGATCGGGCTGGGCTGCGCCGTCGTCATCGTCGCCCTCTCGTTCTTCATGAGAGCGGTCTTCAAGTCCGAGGACTAAGGAAGCACGTCTTCATCGCCTTTTGTCATCCCAAGCGGAATGGCTTTGCGGGTCGCTCCGCACGGGATGGCGGGGCAAGGAGGATTTTCCCCAGAAGCAGGAGCACCTACTTTGCCTTGCCCTGGTTGGCGACTTTGTTCACCTTCTCGTCGATGACGGCGGGATCGCCGATGTAGCGTTTCTCGAGCACGCTCAAATCCCGATCGAACGTGTAGACGATCGGTATCGCGGTCGGAATGTTCAGTTCCACGACCTCGTCTTCGCTCAGCTTGTCGAACTTCATGACCAGCGAGCGCAACGAGTTGCCGTGCGCAGCGATGAGCACTCGTTTGCCCGCCCTCATCTGGGGCAGGATCTCGTCTTCGAAGTAAGGCCAGGCGCGTTCGATGGTGTCTTTCAAGCACTCGTGCATGGGGATGTCCGCCGGGTCAACGTCGCGGTACGCAGGACTCAGGTGAGCGTCACGCTCGTCGCCCTCTTCGAGCGCGGGAGGCCTCACGTCGAAGCTGCGACGCCAAATCTTCACCTGCTCCTCACCGTATTTCGCGGCGGTTTCGGACTTGTTCAGTCCTTGCAGCGCACCGTAGTGGCGCTCGTTGAGCCGCCAGCTCTTGACGACGGGTAGCCAGGCGCGGTCGATCTCGTCGAGCACGATGCCGAGCGAGTGGATGGCCCGCTTCAGGTAGCTTGTGTAGCAGATATCGAAATCGAGGCCCTCAGCGGCGAGCGCGCGGCCTCCTTCGGCGACCTCCGCGCGACCGGCCTCCGACAAGTCGACGTCCGCCCAACCGGTGAAGAGGTTCTCCTTGTTCCACTCGCTTTCGCCATGCCTTATGATGACGAGCGACATAGTGTCGCTGGCAGCGCTTCCCGACGCTGCGGACGGCAACGTTGATCCTGAAGCACTCGCGGACCCCCCCGATCCGGAAGAGCAACCGACAAGCGCAGTAGCCATGGCAGCT
>JAFUBE010000490.1 GCA_017460365.1 Eggerthellaceae bacterium | reverse complement strand
TAGACGAACGCGTTTTCCACCAAGGAGGCCACATGGCAAGGGTAGCCGACGCCGTGCAGAGCGGTGACAAGAGAAAGGCCCTGTTGGCGCTCCGGGACGATGCGGCGGCCACCATCGAGGCCACGGAGTCCGCCAGGGACAAGGCCGCGCTCATCAACGGGATACTGAAGATAATGGACCGGCTGGACGCTCTTCCCGACCCGGACGCCGGGAAGAACCCGGTGCAAGCCGCTCGCGAGAGGGCGAGAAACCGTGGCAACCCGTCGTAGGGGGCGCCAGGAGCCGACGTTCTCGACAGTTGGAGCCTGGGGCTACACCGACGGCGAATACGCCGCGTCGATGTTCCGCAGGTACGGCGTGCGGTTCTACGAGTCCCAGGAGCTGGAGCTCAGTGTCTTTCTCGCAAGGGGCGGTGACGGCGCGTTCGCAGCGAAGACGATCTGCATAAGCAAGCCCCGCCAGAACGGCAAGAGCTTCGCCGCCAGGTTCTACGCGGTCTGGATGGCCGCGATAGAGGGGAAGCATGTGCTGTTCTCTGCGCACCATGGCAAGACCGTCCGCAAAATGTTCAAGGAGATACGCGGCTTCGTCGAGGGGAACGCAGACTTCACCGCGATGCTGAAGCCGGGCGGCCAGGGGGTCTACAAGGCCGCCGGCTCGGAAGGCCTTTACTTCGTCGACGAGGACGGCGACGACGCGGGCCTCATCGAGTTCCAGACCCGCACGAACAGCGCCGCGCGTGGCGAGACCTACCAGGTAATCATCGTGGACGAGGCGCAGGAGCTGACCGACGAGCAGCTCGAGGCCATGAAGCCGACGACCTTCGCCGCCAGCGACGTGGACGAGGCGGACTCCGACCCGCAGATGATCTACCTGGGCACGCCCCCGAACGCGAAGTGCCCCGGCACCGTGTTCCGCGACTACCACGACCGGGCGCATTCCGAGCCCGACACGCCGATCTGGTGGATGGAGTGGGCGGTCGAGGAGATCCCCGACATGTCGGACAAGGCGGCGGTGCTCGAGCTCGCGTACGAGACCAACCCGGCGATGGGCTACCGCATCAAGGAGTCGACGATGCTCGACGCGATGGGCACCATGCGCGCGGACGGCTTCGCGCGCGAATGCCTCGGGTGGTGGAGCGCCGCGCCCGTGGCCGTCCACCCGATCGCGGCTGCGGACTGGCAGGAGTGCCTCACGGCATGCCCTCCCGGGCACGGGGATGCCACCTACGCGGTGAAGTTCTCGCCAGACGGGTTGACGGGCGCGCTCGCCGTATGCCTGGCGCCGCCCGAGGGGCCGCCCCTGGTGGAGGTCGTCGAGTCAAGGGCCCTGACGCACGGCGTCGGCTGGTTCGCGGAGTTCGTCGCCGATGTTGCCGACGTGGCGTCGTCGGTGGTAGTCGACGGCCGCAGCAACGCGCAGAACCTCGTCGACAGGCTCTCCGACATGGGGGTGGACGTCGAGGGGCTGCTGCACCACCCAACGACGGCCGAGGTGGTGGCCGCATGCTCGTCGTTCGTGGAGGCGACGCGCGACCACTCCATCGCGCATATCGGCCAGCCGGCGCTCGACGACGCGGCCACGATGTGCCGCAAGAGGCGTATAGGGTCCGGCGGCGGGTACGGGTTCGAGTCTACAGAGAAGGCGGACGCAACGCTGCTCGAGGCGTGCGCCCTGGCATACTGGCGCGCCATGAGCACCAGGCGGGACACTGCTAGCGAGCTGAGGATAGCATGAGCGAGATATCGGGAATCATTCGCGCCGAGGGGCTGTCGCCCGCAGAGGCGGAGGCCCTGGAGGCGCTGCTGGACGTGTACGACCGCACGCGGGCGCGCAACCAGGCGCTCGAAGACTACTACGAGGGCGACGTGATGGTAAAGGACGTCGGGGTTAGCATCCTGCCGCCCGAGGCCGACGTGCACGTAGACCTGTCGTGCGACTGGGCGCGCAAGTCCGTGACGGCGCTCGCGAACCTGGTGCGCTTCGACGGGTTCGTGTTCGAGGGCGGCGAGCGCGACGCGGGGCTGGACGCGACCATGGCGCGCTGCAACTTCGGGGCCGCCTTCTCGCGCAACCGGGTGGGCATGTTCAAGAAGGGCTGCATGTTCGCGACCGTCAACAGCGCCGGGGGCAGGGCGAGCGTGCGCTTCCACTCCGCCGACAGCGGCGCGGCCATCATGGACGTGGCCGACGAGCGGATGGGCAGCGGCTTCGTCATCGCCGACAGCAGGCGCACGGACTGGTCGCCCAGGCGGGCCGTGCCGGTCCAGGTGAACCTGCACCTGCCGGGGAACCGCGTCGCGATCAGGCGCGTGGACCGGGCGAGGTGGGCCGCCGAGCACGTGGCCACCCCTCCCGGCAGGCCGATGATGGTGCCGTTCGCATACTGCCCGACCGACACCAAGCCCCTGGGGTGCTCGCGCATCACCGGGCAGGTCCGCGACCTGGTGGACGACGTGCTGCGGCTGCGGCTGGCGCTCGTGCTGTCCACCGCCTTCTACGCGGTCCCCATGAGGGCGATACTCGGGCTCTCCGACGCCATGTACGACAAGCTGGCCAACAGCAAGTGGGGCGCCTACATCAACCCGATGATGCTCGCCACCTCCGACAAGGGCGGCAGGGTGCCCACCCTGCAGCAGCTGCCGTCGAACTCACCGGAGGCTCTCATACGCCTGATCGAGAGCGACGCGAAGCTGTTCAGCGGGTCCACCGGCGTGCCGCTCAACTCGCTGGGCATCGTCCAGGACAACCCGAGCAGCGCCGAGGCCATCGCCGAGAGCCGCAAGGACCTCACCGACGAGGCCGAGTCGCTGATCGCCGAGCAGCTGGTGCCCTCGATGCGGGAGCTGGCGCTGCTGGTGATGGCCGTGGAGTCTAACACCGAGGTGGACGGGCTGAGCGACGCGCAGCTCTCGGTCATGCCGAAGTTCGCCAACCCCGCCATGCCGTCGATGTCGGCGCGCACCGACGCGGCCATGAAGATAGCCAGCGTGGACGAGGGCTTCGCGGGCACCGACGTGTTCTACGAGATGGTGGGCTTCGACCAGGCCACGATTGCGCGCGTGCGCAGCGAGAAGCAGAGGGCGCAGGCGGTCGACGCAATCGCCGCGCTCAACGCGACCGACATAGAGCCGGAGGCATCCGATGGCGGCGAAGGACTTTAGGGCGTACGTCAACGCCATGAACCAGGCGTCGTTGCTCGCGCAGCGCGACCTCGCGGCGCTGTGGGAGAAGGTGAAGGGCGTGCCGCCAGCTGCCGCCAGGGACGCGCTCATCGCGCTCCTGCCCGGAATCATCTACAGGTACGGCGGCATGGCGGCGCTCGCCGCGGCGGAGTACTACGAGGCCGAGCGCGCCCAGGCGGGCGGCGGCGATTTCACTGCTGAGCTTTCCGACGGCGTGCCGTTGGAGCAGATAGAGGCATCGGTGCGCTACGCGGTGGGGCACATGTTCGCGGAGGATGGGACTTATGGAGCACAACCCGAGCCTGACGCCGAACTATTTGGCGGGCAAGGTCGATGAGTACGTCAAGTTCCAGGGCCGCGACACCATAATGCGCAACGCCAGGCGCGACCGCAACTGCCGCTACGCCAGGATACCCGACGGCGGCGCGTGCGACTTCTGCCGCATGCTCGGCTCGCGCGGTTTCGTGTACCACAGCGAGAAGTCGGCCGGGGGCGTGTCGCACGGCTCGAAGTTCGACACGTACCACCCGTTCTGCAACTGCCAGATAGCGGTCTGCTTCGACCCGTTCATCGAGAAGTACCAGAAGGGGTGGACCACGGTCACGCGCGGCTACGGGGCCGGCGAGGTCGTGCGCCCTGGCCGCGACGGGTCCACCGCCATGAGGGAAGTGGACGTTGACGCGCTCTACGAGGAGTACCTGGCGATGGGCCGCAGCTTCAACGCGGGCTCGCGGCTGAAAGACTACACGCGCGGCGCGAGGCTGTCGGACGAGGCCTTCGACGCCGCCATGAGACGGCTCGCCGACGCCCGCACTCTCGACGAGTTGCACGCGGTCGGCGACGACATCGTGCGCAACTGGCCGAGGAACGACAACGGCCGCGACAAGTCCCAGTGGGACGAGATGAGCAGGTTCGCGAAGGAGCTGGAGAAGCGATTCAGCGAAGAGGAGGTTGGCAGGGCCGCCAAGAGCCTCGACGACTGGGGCGGCTCGTTTGGCAAGAAACTAGAGCCGACAAGGGAAGAGTACCGGAAATCGTCAGACGTCGAGAAGACGTTCAACGAGCGCTGGGGGACGAGAGCGGTTATCGACGGCTCGGTGAAAGAGCTTCCCGAGGAGAAGCGGACGGCCTTCATGGCCGGCATCGACAAGGGCATGCAAATCGTAGGCGACCAGGCGAGGAAGATTGTTCACATAGAGGTTCGCGATCTGGAAGACGACGAGACGCTTGGCTTTACAAGCCGACGCGAAGGCGACCGCGGCGTGATCTTCATCTCGCCGAAGGTCTTCAGGGAGTACAGCCTTGACCAGATCGAGCAGATAGCCTTCCACGAGGTCGCCCATACAGCCGAGTGGAAGCTCACGAACTACGAGGAATGGGAGGCAGAACAGGATCGCCTGAGGGAGTGGAGAAGAGAGAAAGCTAGGTACGAGTATAGGCAAGCTGAGGATACGTTGATTGATGGTGAAGAGCCGCCGAAACTTG
>JAFUBE010000489.1 GCA_017460365.1 Eggerthellaceae bacterium | reverse complement strand
GCGGGCAAGCGCTTTGTAATCGTCGGCGGCGGCAAGATGGGCGGCGCCATTCTGAAGGGTTGGATAGCCTCGAAAACAGCGCCAGCAGATGCGATAGAGCCTTCTGACGTCATCGTGGTCGATCCCGGCGAAGAGCGCCGCGCTTTCATCGGGAAAACATACGGTGTAAAGTGCATTTCCGACGTGAGTGACGTGACCGAAGCGCCCGATGTGGTAGTGCTCGCAGTGAAGCCGCAGGTCATGATGGCGATGCTCGAAACGCTCGCCGTTGCGGCACCGTTTGGCGGTGGTGAAAAAGGGCCGCTGTTCATATCCATTGCAGCTGGGTTGACCACCGATTCGCTCGAAGCCGCGCTGCCGGCTGGGGCGCCTCTCGTGCGGGTCATGCCCAATGTGGCGCTTGCTATAGGCGCAGGTGCGAGCGGCGTGTGCGCAGGTTCGAAGGCGACCTCCGAGCAAGTGCGCTATGTGGCCGACTTGGTCGGTTGCCTGGGGCGGGCGGTAATCGTCGAGGAGGCCGACATGGATGCGGTTTGCGCCCTCAGCGGCTCAGGCCCCGCTTATGTGGCTGCCATGATCGAGGCGCTTCGCGACGCAGCTGCTGCTGAAGGACTCGATGCCGAGCTGGCCGAAACCCTTGCGCTTCAAACGGTGCTCGGCACGGCGCGCCTGATCGACGAAACAGGCGAAAGCGTGGCCGAAACCCGTGTCTCGGTATGTTCTCCAGGTGGCACGACGCTTGCAGCGCTCGATGCCATGAACGCGGCCGGTTTCGCAGGCGTGTTCGAAGCCGGCGTGAAAGCAGCTGTCGCACGTTCTAAGGAGCTCGCGCAATGATTTCGAGCATCATCGTCTCTCTGGCGAACGCCTATACCGTCATCATCTTCGTGTACGTGCTCATGTCGTGGCTTCCCGATACGACCAACGGTGTTATCGGGCAGGTATACCGCGCGCTCGGCACGCTTTGCGAGCCGTATCTCGGCTTGTTCAGGCGTTTCATTCCACCCATTGGCGGAATGATCGACATATCGCCGATAGTGGCCCTGCTCGTTTTACAGTTCGTGGTTAGATTAATTATTGGAATTCTGTAGATTTATTCTATACTGGCTAATAAGTTTCGCGCGATTCGAAGGGGCTGAACATGGCACTTACCGCAGAGGATATCCAAAACGTAAGTTTTTCGATCGACCGCAAGGGCTACGACGTCGATGAGGTCGACGTGTTCCTCGAGCGCGTGGCCGACGAGGTCGACGCCATGAACAAGCTCATCGAAGACCTCGAGGACAAGCTCGCCAAGGCTCGCGAGGCTGTTCCGCCTGCAGCTGCGGCCGTTGTTGCCAAAGAGGTCGAGGAAGGCGAGGCCGACGAGGTCGTAGCAGACAAGAGCGGCCAGATAGCCGAGCTCGAAGCACGCGTTGCCGAGCTCGAGGCTCAGCTCGCCGAGAAATCGGCGAACGACAACGCCATTTCCCAGGCGCTCATCGTGGCACAGCGTTCTGCTGACGAAATAGTCGCGAACGCGCGCACCGAAGCGTCCAACATCGTGAAGGACGCAGACGAAGAGGCCGACCGCATTATCGGCAAAGCGGAATCCGATCGCCTCAAGATCGCCGAAGCAATTCGCGCGCTTGAAAACGATCGCTCCGACGTACGTGCCGAGTATCGCGAGATGCTGTCGAATTTCATGGCCGATGCGCAGCGCAAGCTCGCCGAAATCGACGGCGACTCCCGCCGCGCCGCGCTCAACGCGCAGGCGCGTGCCGACGCGAACGCCGCCAACTACTCCGCCGCTCCGGTTGCGGCAGCTCCCGAAGCGTACATCTCGCCGGTTCCCGCAGCGACGCCTACAGCTGCTCCGAGCGGTTATGTCGAAAAGGACTTCTCAGGTTACGGCGATGCTGCCGACGACTTCGTGTTCGACATCGACTAGGTAAAGACACAAGTTATTATGAAATGCGGGGCGCTTCGGCGCCTCGCACCATATAAGGAGTCGGAATGGAACAGCGTGAATTGCGGGAACTGCTCGCCGGTGTTGCATCGGGTGCGGTTGCTCCCGATGAGGCAGAAGTGCAGTTGCGCACCGAGCCGTTTTCCGATTTGGGGTTCGCGAAAGTCGACCATCATCGGGGAATCCGCCAGGGTACCTCCGAGGTGATCTACGGTGCGGGAAAAACGCCCGAACAGATTGCAGCCATCGTGGCAGACATGCTCGATAAGGGCGAAGAACGCATCTTGATCACGCGCTTGGCGCCCGAAGCCGCCGAAGCAGTGGCTTCCCTGCTCGCGGAGGGGCTTGTTTTCGAAGGTGAATCAGAAAGCCGCGAACCTGCAGAAACGGTGCCCGCGCTTCCCGTGTTCACATACTACGATGCGCCGAGGCTTGCCACGGTGGGCGAAGCACCTGAACCCGACGGTGCAGGCTCGGTGGTCGTCGCCGCAGGCGGCACGAGCGATTTACCCGTGGCCGAAGAGGCGGCGCTTACCGCCGAGATGCTCGGTAACGAGGTCGTGAGGCTCTATGATGTCGGCGTGGCGGGCCTTCACCGTTTGCTCGCGCATGCCGACGAGCTCGCGCGCGCGAAAGTGGTCGTCGCGGTCGCCGGCATGGAAGGTGCGCTTCCATCGGTGGTCGGCGGTCTCGTGTCTTGCCCGGTCATAGCCGTGCCGACGAGCGTCGGTTACGGTGCCGCATTCGACGGGCTCGCCGCGCTTCTCTCCATGCTCAATTCCTGCGCTTCGGGCGTGTCGGTCGTCAACATCGACAACGGTTTCGGAGCGGGTTATCAGGCCAGCCTCATCAATCACGTCAGCGTATAACCTTGCGAGGAAGGATCAATCATGCATTTGCATTTCGATTTCACCAAAGACGCGCGTCGCTCGAGCATACTCGATCAATTGAAAGCGGCAACTAACGATGCAGCCTGGGCGGTCATCATGACCGATGCGACAAACGCCGGCGTTCCCAAGAAGCACCATCACGGGATAGTGGAAGTGCGCGAAACG
>JAFUBE010000488.1 GCA_017460365.1 Eggerthellaceae bacterium | reverse complement strand
GATGGCGAGGAAGACCTCCTCCTTGGTCTCGACGTAGTTGTAGAGGTTCCCGCGCGACCAGCTCAGCTCGGCGGCTATCGTCGCCAGCGTGATGCCGTGGTACGACCCCGCCTCGAACAGGCGCTCCGCCGCCCCCATGATCTCAGCCATGCGCTCGGCCTTCTGCTCGGCGCTCCTCGCCCGTCGGTATCCCGCCATGCCTTTGCCGCCTCCCTTTCCGTCGGCTTTCATCGTAGCCGACGAATTCTCCGTTGACAAGTGACGCATCGTCATTTATAGTGCCCATTGTAAGTGACGCTGCGTCATTAAGCAAGAGCGAAAGGAACGGGCATGGAAACCCAGAACGTCGTCTTCACCAACAAGGACCTCGGCCTGCGCCTCGCGGGCCTCCTGCGCCTGCCGGACGGTTTCGATTTGAGCAAGGACTACCCGGCCGTCATCGTCACGGGTCCCATGCTCTCCATCAAGGAGCAGGCCCAGAGCGTCTACGCCGCCAAGCTCACCGAGCTCGGCTACGTCACGCTCGTCTTCGACGGCTCCTACTTCGGCGAGAGCCAGGGGACCCCTCGCTACCAGGAGCTGCCCGAGGTGAAGGAGTCCGACATCGAGGGCGCGGTTGACTTCCTCTGCAACCTGCCCTATGTCGACAGCGAGCGCATCGGGGGCCTCGGCATCTGCGGATCGGGCTCGTACATGTCGGTCGCGGGCGTCAAGGAGCCGCGCCTGAAGGCCGTCACGGCCGTCGTGCCCGCCATCTCGGACATCGCGAACTCGCCCATGATGGGCTTCTTCAAGCCCGCCGAGGAGGTCGAGGAAGCGAAGGCCGCCTGGGAGGCCGGCGAGGGCGAGATGATGTACCTCGACTTCATGCCGCGAGCCTTCGACGAGGGCGCGGCCTACTACTACACGAGCCGCGGCAACCGCCCGGGCTGGACCAACCAGGTGGTGGCGTGGAGCCAGCTCGAGCTCGTGAAGTACAACGTCACCGAGATCATGAAGGGCATGGAGAAGCCCTACCTGGCGGTGACGGGAGAGAACGCATGGAGCCGCCCGTCGTCGCAGGAGGTCTTCGACGCGGTGCCCCACGGGGATAAGCAGATGGTGGTCGTGCCGGCCGCCAGCCACTTCGACATGTACGACCTCGCGCCGTTCGTCGACCAGGCGTTCGAGGCCATCGCGCCGTTCTTCGCGCGCACCCTGTAGACGGCGGCGGGGCCGGGCGGCATCCAGACCGCCCGACTCTAGAAAGGAAAGAGCAAATGGAAATCCTCTTCATCAACGGAAGCCCTAACGCCGACGGGAACACGGCGGCGCTCGCGGCCGAGCTGCTGTCCGGGCGGGATTACGACGCGGTGCAGCTCGGCACCACCAAGGTGTACGACTACGGGCAGGACTTCCCCGACGACCAGTTCGGCGAGGTGCTCGCGAAGATGCGCGCCGCCGACACGATCGTCATGGGGTCGCCGGTGTACTGGCACGACCTGTCGGGCATGCTGCGCAACCTGATGGACCGATGCTACGGGCCCGTGCCCATGGGCGGCTTCGCCGACAAGCGCCTGGCCGTGCTCTTCCAGGGCTCGGCCCCCACGCCCGAGATGATCGGGCGCGCGGAGTACACCATGAGCCGCTTCGCCGGCTACTACAGGATGGAGTACCTGGGCCTGGCGAGCAGCGCCCGCGAGGCGCGCGAGCTCGCAACCAGGCTGTAGGGCTGTGGACATGGCGCCTGCAAGGGCCCTGGCCTGCGCCGCCACAGCGGTTGCGGCGATCCTCCTCGTCGCATGCGCGTCGGGGCAGCCAAGCCAGGCAAACGGTGGGAAGGAGGAGCTGCAAATGGTGGAAGGCTACGCCGCAAGTGGCTACGACGCCGGCGTCATCCCCGAGGAGCTGGAACGCATCCCCGACGGCTACCGGCAGCCCGCCGGGCACGCCGGGACGCTCGAGCCTTTGGAGTACGGCACCTACGATTCGTTCAACTACGACATCGAGGGCCACGGGCTGCAGAAGACCGCGTGGGTGTACGTGCCGTACGGCTATGACGCCTCACGCCAATACGACGTGCTCTACCTGAGCCACGGCGGGTGGTCCGACGAGACCACGCTCATGGGCACCGACGAGCGCCCGACCGCGTTCAAGCACGCCGTCGACCACGCCATCGAGGACGGGCTCATGCGCCCGCTCATCATGGTGATGCCCACCTACAACAACCTCTCGCCCGATGACTCGGGCGACTACTCGCTGGCGCTGCGGCTGACCGACGGCTTCCACAACGAGCTCGCAGGCGACCTGATCCCCGCCGTGGAGTCCAGGTACTCGACCCACGCGGGAGGCGACGTGACGCCGGAGGGCCTGCGGGCCTCGCGCGACCACCGGGCCTTCGCGGGCTTTTCCATGGGCGGCGTGAACACGTGGCACGCGTTCCAATATTGCCTGCCGTATTTCCGCTGGTTCAACCCCATGAGCGGCGGCGGGCTGCCCGGCGCGGGCGCCGCGCAGCTCGCGAGGGCGCAGGGTTACGGCGAGCGCGACTTCTTCATCTTCACGGCGACGGGAACCGACGACTTCGCCTACAGCGGGTTCAAAGCTGGCGTGCTGGCGATGCCCGGCGACTCGGGAGGGTTCTTCGAGCTGGCCGACTCGCCGGATGCGGGCAACCTGTCCTACCGCGAGCGGGAGGGATACACCCACGGGCCGCAGGCCGCCGACGAGTACACCTACAACGCCATGCGCTTCCTCTTCAACGGCACGTGTGACCTCATGGGCGCAGACGGTGGCGAGGGACAGGCGCAGGCTCCCGCACCGGCCCTGTTCGAGCCGTACACGGCGGACACGCCCATAGCCGACGTGGCGAACGACCCCGCCCTGGGCGACTGGGGGCGGCTGCTGTTCCCCGCAGATGCGGGCTACACGGGCGGATCGACTCTCGGCAACATGTCGCTCACCTGGTACGGCGCGATGGACCCCGCGATGACGGTCGACATCTGCAACTACGCGAAGGGCCGTGCGGCGGCCGAAGACGCGTTCTTCATCGACATCTACACCCCCGACGAGAAGGCCGCCGACCCACGAAAGGCCGACACGGGCCTGTTCTTCTTCCGGGGCGATGAAGACGCGCCGACCGCCATCGTGAACGCGGGCGGCGGCTTCGCCTTCGTGGGCGCGATGCACGACAGCTTCCCGCACTGCATGGAGCTGTCGAGGCGCGGCTACAACGCCTTCGCACTCATTTATCGGCCTGGGGCGAGTACGGCCTGCGAGGACCTGGCGCACGCCATCGCGTACCTTTATGAGCATGCCACCGAGCTCTGCATCTCGATGGAGGGCTACTCGCTCTGGGGCGGGAGCGCCGGTGCGCGCATGGCTGCCTGGCTCGGCGCCCGAGGAACCGCGTCGGTCGGCGAGGCGGCGTATCCGCGTCCCGCCGCATGC
>JAFUBE010000487.1 GCA_017460365.1 Eggerthellaceae bacterium | reverse complement strand
TGCCGGCGCTTCCTCTCCAAGAAGACGGTGGAATTCTGTCCCCTCCCAGAAACCAAACTCCACGTCGCAGTAAAGGCAAATTTCTGCTGACGGGAATTATAGCACCACCCGCCGCTGGTAAAGCGACAATTTCGGGCTATATTTCGCGACGCGCCTCGATGGCACGGGCCAGGGTGACCTCGTCGATGAAGTCGAGCTCGCCGCCGACGGGCATGCCGCTCGCCAAGCGCGTTACGCCGACGCCGAGCGGCTTTGCCAAACGCGCAATGTAGGCAGCGGTCGTCTCCCCTTCCACGTTGGGATTCGTCGCCAAGATGAGCTCGCGCACGTCCTCGGACGCGAGCCTGCGCATCAGCTCGGCGATGTGCAACTCGTCGGGGCCGATACCCTCCATCGGCGCCAGCTCGCCGCCGAGCACGTGATACACCCCCGAGAACGCGCCCGTGCGCTCGACCGCCGCTATGTCGCGCGGCTCGGCCACGACGCAGATCGTCGTGCGGTCGCGCTGCGGCGAGGCGCAGATCTCGCACAATTCACCTTCAGCATAGTTGAAGCAGCGCGAGCAGAAATGCACCGTGCCTTTCACCTCGGTGATTGCGTCGGCGAGGCGCAACACGGTGGCCGCATCGGTGTTCATCATCCAGTAGGCGATGCGCTGGGCCGACTTCGACCCGATGCCGGGCAGCCGTTCCAACTCGTCGAGCAGCTTTTGAAGAGCTGGTGCGTTGTTCATGACGCAGCCTTAGAGCAGCCCGGAAAGGCCCGACAGGTCGGGCAGATCGAAGCCGGTTGCCGAACTCATGCGCTGTTCGCCCGCTTCCGCAACGCCGCGCAAAGCCTCGTTCACCGCCGCGAGCACCATGTCTTGCAGCATTTCAACGTCGTCGGGATCGACCGCCTCGGGATCGATCTCGAGCGATTCCAGGCGACCGTCGCCAGTCGCGACCGCCGTTACCACGCCGCCGCCCGACGAAGCCGTGTACGTGAGCTGCTTCACCTCTTCTTGGGCGCGGGCAAGGTCGGCCTGCATCTTTTGAGCTTGCTGCATCAGTTGGTTCATGTCCATAAAGGTCTCCTAACTTTCGTTGGCTTCGCTGAGGATAACGCCATCGCCGAAGCTGGCTTGCAGCAGCGCCTGAATCTCCGCGGCGTCCCCTTCGACGGGAGCTGCGACCGCAGGCTCGGGTTCAGCCACGGGTTCGGGTGCGACCGCAGGCTCGGGCTCGGACACCACCACAGGTTCTGGCGCCGCCTCAAATGCAGGTTCGAACGCTTCGAATTCTTCATAGGGAACGTAATCGAACGGGACATCGTCGTACGGAGCTTGCTCGATCGGGGCCTCTTGCACAGGCGCAGGCTGCTGTTCCCGATTGGAGCCAGGCTGCGCGACAGGCGCAGATCCTTGGCTGACCTCGGGCTGCGGCTCGTGCGCAGGTGCCAGCGCAGGCTCCGGCTGGGATTTCTGCACAGGCAACGGAGCCTGTTCAGGCTGCGGTTGCACTCGTGCCGGAGAAGCTGGATTAGCGGTTGCGTACACAACGGCCGCCGGCGCAGCGTCGGCGCCCACCTGTTCGAAGCAGAACGACACCGAACTCCCCGCCGCTTTCGCCAGCGCTTCTGCCAGAGCGTCTTGCACATCGGGCTTCTGCACGGTGCCGAACGTGAACGAGTTCTCGGCCGGGAACTGCACCTTCACCATGCCAGACGCTTCGTCGAACAGGGCTTTCGTGCCCATGAACAGCACGCCGTAAGCCGCTTTCCGCTTTTTTATCGCCGCAAGGGTCGCCTGCCATACGCGCTGGAGCGTCGCGGGGTTGGCCAGCGCGGCGAGCCTGGAATCGGCAGAGGCCGGTGCCGGAGCGACGGAAACCGGGGCCGGGGAAGGCTCGGGCGCCGGAACGGCCTGCACAGGCGGCTCGGAGGCGGGTTCGGCCTGCGCGGGCGGCTCGGAGGGCGCCTCCCTCGAGGAACTCGGAGCGCCGCGCGTTCCATCGCCAACGGCGACAGCATCGCCCGCCTGGCCGGTTGGCTCTGGCTGGAACGTGATGCTGGGAGACGGCGGCGCCTCTTCCACGACGGGCGCAGGCGCTGTGGCCACAGGCTCGCCGGGCAGCACATGCGCCACCGCCGAATACCCGCTCTCCAGCGCCTCCACGCGTTCAGCGAGCGATTCGAGCGTGAGGTCGGAATCGGGGCGCACCATGCGCGTGAGCGCGACCTCGAATGCGAGTCGCGGGTTCGAAGTCGTCTTCAGCTCGGCCATCAAATCGCCGAGCACGCCGAGCAGCCGCGAAGCGCGATCGGGCCCGAACCAGGCGAGCTCGCTTGTCAGCTGACGCCGCGCCGTCTCCGTCACGTCGAGCTCGGCATCGTCGCCGATGAGCGCCAACATGTACAGGTTGCGCACGTGCTCGGCCATGTCGCGCACGAAGTTCGCCAAATCGGCGCCCGTCTCCACGTAACCCGCCGTCCAGCGGAAGCAGTTCGCTATGTCGCGGCGGCCGATATAGGACATGATCTCCACCAGGTCGTTCGCGTCGATCGAGCCCAGCAATCGCTCGGCGCCCGCAAGCGTGACCTTCCCGTTTTCGAACGCGATGATCTGCTCGAGTGACGTCAGGGCGTTGCGCAAGCCGCCGTCGGCGCGCTGCGCGATCAGGTCGAGTGCTTCGCCTTCGAATTCCACGCTTTCGGCCAGGCAGATGGCCCCGAGGCGCGCGACCATCGATTCGGGCGAAATGCGGTGGAAGTCGAACCGTTGGCAGCGCGAGTGAATGGTCTCGGGGACCTTCTGCGGGTCGGTGGTGCAGAGGATGAAAACGACGTGCCCCGGCGGCTCTTCAAGCGTTTTCAGCAGCGCGTTGAACGCCGCGGTCGACAACATGTGGACCTCATCGATGATGTACACCTTGTAGCGTCCGCGCGTCGGGGCGAAATGCACGCGGCTGATGATCTCCTCGCGCACGTTCTCCACGCCCGTGCGGCTCGCCGCGTCGAGCTCGTACACGTCGGGGTGAGCGCCCTCGGCAATCAGCTGGCAATCCTCGCACGTGCCATCGGGGTCGGGCGTGGGGCCATGCTCGCACAGGAGCGCCTTCGCGAGCAGGCGCGCCGTGGTGGTCTTGCCCGTGCCACGCGGCCCGCAGAACAGGTAGGCGTGCGACACCTTGTCCTGTGCGATCGCGTTCTTCAGCGTGCGCTGGATGGGCTCTTGGCCCACCACGTCTTCGAACACCTGCGGACGGTACTTACGATACAGCGCCTCAGCCATGCGTCACCCTTCCATAAAAAGACCTGTCTCGGCATTGTACACCGCCGAGACAGGCCGATTGAATCATGTCGGTTTTATCGTGCCAGCGCCTATTCCATGTGGAAGGTGTAGCGGCCAAGCTCGGCGTCGGTCTTGTCGTCGAGTACCAGGATGACGCCGTCGGTCACGCCGAGCGCCTCGAGAGCGCCGCCGAGTTCGTCCTTCGGGAAGTACACGAACGTTTCAAGCGTTTCGCCCGCCTCGAGCTCATCGCCAAGGCCCGCCTCGACCTTCTTGTCACCCACGGTGAAGTCGTCTTCGCCGACCAAGTATATGGCCTTGTCAGTCTTGTTCGTAATCGACAGCTGGTAACCCGGGTCGCCCGTGAAGTCGGTTCCCTTGCCGGTCACCGTTATGTTTACGACTGCGTCATCGGCCACGACAACCGGGTCGATCGGGTTGATGACTTCGTCGACGTATTCTGATTCGTCGATGACCTCCACATCCTCGCCGTCGACTGTCTCGTCGACCGCAAAGAAGCTCTTGGTCTCCTCGGAGTCGTCGCGCACGAACACGAGCTTCGAACCATCTGCGGAGCCCCAGGTCAGCTTGTTGTCGCTATACGTGAGCTTAACGTTGCGCTCGTCGTCGATCGAAACCTTGCCCTCGGTGCCCGACACCGACCAGGTGCCCTCCAGATACGAATCCGCCAGAATGACTTCCGCGAGCGATTCGTCGCCGAAATTGATGTATGCGTCGAAGCCGACGTCGGACTGCTTGTCGAGCGACCACGTACCCTTCAGCGTATCCTCGGTCATCGTTTGAGCGCTCGAGCACCCCGCCAGCGCAAACGCAAGCACCGCCGCCACGAAAATCGCCGGTATGGTCATCCGTTTCATAAATTCCTCCATTTCGAACTTGAACGTACGGCTTATTAGTTTATCCGCGCGTTTACCCGATTGCCCGCCCGTAACCCTTTTGTTGCATAAGCCCCACAACCGTCGT
>JAFUBE010000486.1 GCA_017460365.1 Eggerthellaceae bacterium | reverse complement strand
TCGCGCGGCGACGGCAAGCTCAAGAGCTTGCCCTACGGAGGGGGCTGCCGGCAGCATGTCTCCACGCCGACCGGAGTCGCCGGGCGACGCGCCTGGTGGGTGCAACCCCTGCGTCACCGGAAACCCTCCGTAGGGCAAGCTCTTGAGCTTGCCGCCGCCGCGCGAGCGGCGGGTTCCTTCGTAGCGCCCGAAGGGCGCGCCACTGTTTTGCCTGGGCCAAGCGGGCGCTGGGGTCAGCACCCCTACGGGAAAGGCGCGTTGCGGTGATGGTGCGTTGCGTTTCCCCAGGCGGCTATCCGCGGGGCAGGCCGATGCCGCCTGTCGCCTGCGCGATGACGTCTTCGAGTGGTTGGGGCTTGGCGAAGAAGTAGCCTTGCAGCACGTCGCATCCGGCCTCGGCGAGCCGTTTGGCCTGCAGTTCGGTTTCCACGCCTTCCGCGAGCGAGCGCATGCCGAGCTTGTGGATGATGCGGACCACGCCGCCGACGACGTCCCAGGCTTTTTCGCCCTTCTCATCGCTGATAAACTGCATGTCGAGCTTCACGAGGTCGAAGTCGAAGTCCTTCAGCGAGTTCAGCGACGAGTACCCGCTGCCGAAGTCGTCCATCCACACTTGGAAGCCCGCCGCGCGCAGCGTGTCGACTTCGCGCTTGAACACGTCGGGGTCGTCCGATGCAGCCGACTCGGTGAATTCGATGCACAGGAGGTCGTGCGATACGCCCGCCCCATCGACGCGCTTGATGATCTCGTCGGCCACGTCAACCGAGCTTACGTCGCGCAGCGAGATGTTCACCGACACGGGCACGACCGCCACGCCGCGCTCGCGTTTCACCGCCATGTCGGCTAACACGCAATCGACCATGTGCATGTCGACCTTGTGCAAGATGCCGGCTTCCTCGAGGATGGGGATGAACTGGCCGGGCGAGAGGAACCCGTGCTCGGGGTCGATCCAGCGCGAAAGGGCCTCTTCGGCGCACACGCACCCGTCTGCGGGGTCCACGATTGCCTGGTAGTACGGGCGAATCCAGCGGTTCGCGATGGCGTCGTCCACGCTGTCGAGCACGTGAAGCCGCATGCGCGCCTCGTCGCTCATGCCGTCGACGAACCAGGTGAGGTGCGACTGCCAGGTCTTCCGGTCGAGGTCGCATGCCGATTGCGCCCGGTCGAAGCCGAAGGTCGCGATGTCGTCGTCGGGGCCGCATTCGCACGCGCCTGCGCGCACGGGCAGCGTGCCTTCTCCCTCGAGGTTCTTGAAGTCTTCGAACACCATGTCCAGCTTCGCGACGAGCCCTTCTTCGGGTGCGAATGCGTAGAACTGGTCTTCCGCGAAACGCGTGCACGCCTCGTTGCCGAAGTGACGGCGCAGCACGCCCGCGAACGCGCGCAGCAGCATGTCGCCGCCGTCGCGGCCGTGCTTGGCCTTGTAATCGCTCATGCCCACGAGGTTCATCGCGATGGCAACGGGCCGGCCGCCGCTCGCCCGTATCGCGACGGCTCCTTCTCGTGCGAGGTCTTGGAAGCGGGCCATGCTCGGCAGCCCGGTGAGCGGGTCGGTGTAGATGATGGTGCGCGTGATTCCCAGCTCTTCTTCGCTCTCGCGCGCCCAACGCGACAGGTAGGCGAAGTTCAAGAGCAGCATGGCCGCCGCCAGCGCGACGAGCGCCACGGCGGCGAGTATCACGTTCGTGCTCGACGTTCGGAATGCGGCGAGCTGCTGCTCGACGAACGCGCC